>CAVUWW010000038.1:0-31724 GCA_963745135.1 uncultured bacterium
TCAGCCGGCGTTTTCAACACCGGGTGCCAGTGGCCGACTCCTTCGAGGTCCCAGGGTGGTATAACGACGGACGGTGCAGCCTGCGTCAAAGCTCACACGGGCCGGGCACCGGATTGCCGCGCGAGGGCTGGCATTCCGGCCGCAAAACTATTGAAAACATGGGACGTCGCGCCGACATTGAGGGGGTGGCAGGCGGCGTGCCTGAGTGAGGGGGCGCGGACGCAGCGCGATTCCGTGAGTTCGCTCGCCACCATGAGACAATTGAGAAAAGTGCAAAAAAGGAAATGAAAAAAATCCCACCGCGCGGTTCTTTCTCAGCCCGGTGGGGCGCTGGGTGGTGATCGGGCTGTCGGTCGCATTCATCGTGGCGCTGGGCGTCTTCATCCACTTCTATTCCCTGTACGCGCAGTTGATGGATGCGCAACCACGACAACCGGCAAGCGCATAATGCGAATCCGCGAATGGGATGCGAATGCCGCGAATAAGAGAATCCCATTCGCACCATTCGCACCGCATCCATTCGCATCATTCGCACACATTCGCAAATTCGCATTATACTAATTCGCATGTCTACTATATACATCATGTGGCTGCGGGAATTGAAGCGCTACTTCCGCTCGAAGTCGCGCATGGTCGGCTCGCTTGGCCAACCGCTCCTGTTCCTGCTCGCGCTCGGCTACGGCCTGGGATCCGTTTTCCAAGCGGCGGGACAGGGGAATTATTTCCAATTTTTGGTGCCGGGCATCATCGGCATGAGCATCATTTTCACCGCGATTTTCTCCGGCATCCAGCTCATCTGGGACCGGCAGTTCGGTTTCTTGAAGGAGACGCTCGTCGCGCCCGTGTCGCGCCTTAATATCATGATTGGCCGCACGCTCGGCGGCGCGACCGTCGCGACCCTGCAAGGGATAGTTGTTTTCTTCCTTGCGATGATTTTCGGCTTCCGCCCGTACAGCTGGCTCTTGGTTCCCGTCGCAATCGTCTTCATGCTGCTTGTCGCGCTGCTTTTCACCGCGCTCGGCACCGGTATCGCTTCTCTCCTTGAGGATATGCAAGGCTTCCAGCTCATCATGAACTTCCTCGTGATGCCGCTCTTTTTCCTTTCCGGTGCGCTTTTCCCGCTGACCGGCCTGCCAGCGGTCCTTGCTGGGCTGACCATTATCGATCCGCTGTCCTACGGCATTGATTCCTTCCGCGCGCTGCTCGTGAACAGCACGCATTTCGGCCTCGGCCTCGATTTCATCGTCCTCGCCGTCATCACTGCGGTCTTCCTCGGCGCCGGCAGCTATTTGTTTTCGAAGATTGAAGTGTGAAGACAAGGGTATGGGGTTTAGGGTATAAGGTATAGTGAAAAAAATTCTTCACCCTATACCCTATATTTGTGCTAAACTTAACCTTATGAAAATCGTATGGAATAAGGTCACGTGGTATTCGAAAATTCTGGCGCTTGCGCTGTTCGTCGCGCTGCCGTTCATCGGTTTTTATTATGGGACAAAATATGGCGAGACGGTGGCGTGGCTTCAAAATCCCGTCGTAACACAAACGCCTGCGGGCACCGATTATTACCACAACGTCGCGACGTGGCAGACCGACAGCGACACTCAAGCCGGATTTTCCATCGCCTATCCGCTGGATTTCCAGATCGACGAAAATTATCCGGCGCAGCCTTCGGATGATTGGAGTATGAGCGCAAACGGAACGCCGGGCGATCTGGCACTCACGGTCACGGTGCCATCGCTCTTTGAACCGCAGACTAATTTTGCCGATGCGAAGCTCACGGTCGGGCGGAGCGGGAATGCCGCCGCCGTGGCGGACTGCCTTGCGCCGGAAGCGAACGGAGGGACCACGCAGGCAACCTCGACCGTCGTAATAAATAGTATTCAGTTTACGGTGTTCCATTCGGCCGAAGGTGCCGCAGGCAGTACTTATGAAACCACCAGCTACCGTGCGCTCCATGCCGGGCAATGTTATGCCGTCGAATACACCGTCCATTCGTCGCAGATCGGGAACTATCCGCCGGAGTACCAGCTGCGGCCGTTCGACGAGGCGAAAGTGGCGGATGTGATGGGTCGGATCGTGGGAACGTTCAAGTTCTTATAGGCATACGTATGCCACTCGCATGAAAAGCGGCAATAAAATCGCCATGATCGTCATCCTACTTCTTGTCGTCGTTTTCGGCGTCGGGCAGTTTTTCGCGTTTTCAAACATCACGCCGGCAGGGCAGGGGCAAGGGACGAGTAGTCAGGCGCAAGGCACAAGTACTCCGCCGACGCAAGTTTTGTCATACATTCCGCCGGTGCTCGCGAGCGGGCCGCCCGTAGAAAGCGGTTCATGTTGGACAAGTTCCATCGCTGCACCGTACCGCGTGGATGCCTGGCGGTGCGCGGTCGGGAACGGCATCAGCGACCCTTGCTTCCAAATTCCCGACAACACGAATCTCATCTGCGGCGTGAATCCGGAGAACCCGAGCTCGGAATTCATCCTCCAATTGACGAAGCCGCTGCCCGCCCCGAGCGTAGTCGAGGGGTTCGCACCAGTGAACTGGGCGTGGCTCGTGCAGCTGCAAGATGGCACGCTCTGCTCGCCTTTCACCGGCACGCTGCCTTTTGCCGCCGACGGCGAATCGGCGAACTATGATTGCGCGCCCGGGCCGCTCGGAAAAGATATCATGATATTTGGCGATTTGAATGCCAGCAGCTCCGTCTGGACCGCGAAGATAGGGACGCTCTCGGCGTCAACATCCACTTTTCCGCCGCCAATCGAGTCGGCGCAGATAGTGAATGTGAAAACCGTGTGGCAGTGAACTTCACGGATAAATATGGGTCTGTGAACGGATTCGAGCGGATCATTCGCAGTTGTCAGTCATAAGATCCGTGTTCATCCGTGACTCAATGAAGATACCCCGCCCTTACGGGCGGGGTATTAAGTTTTGAGAGTGATAAAAAGCCGCCTCAATTCACGAGGCGGCGGATGGCTGAACGGAGGATGCCGGCATCACGGCTGGCATTGCTTGCGCGGCGCAGACATCGCGGATTTTGGAAATTCGGTCCCTAAAATCGGAATCTTGTTCGCAAACGCGCATAACCTTGGTGCAGGCAGCAAACGCGGTTGTGCGGTGCACCTTGAACTTCCGTGCGACCTGCGCAAGCGGTTTCTGAAGTTCCGTATGGATGAGGAACATGGCAATTCGCCGGGGTATTGCAGACTCGGTTTTTTTCGAATGGCCTAACAGTTGGTCGGTCATTATTCCAAATTCACCGCAAACCGCCTCAAGGATGGCTTGCGTTGGGAATTTCTGTCCGGGGACCAGCGACCCAGAGAGCGGCACGAATCCGCCAGCCGGCTGTTTCCTCTTTTGGGCGGTTCTCGCGGCGGCTTGCGCGCAGGAGATGCGGATTCGGCTGACCGATTGAGCCACGCTTTCATTGTCGGTGATGAGCTGCTTCGCCTGCGCGCAAGAATGGTTCATGCTTGAACGTTCCATCCCGCCGAGGATACGGCCTATTTCGTGAAAATACAGATGAGCATCTTCTCGGAGCAGCAGCGCCGCAACGTATCTCGGCAGAAGGAGGCTGCGCGACCGCTCTTTGCCGAGGAGTATTTTCGGCCTTACGTTAAACTCAACGCAGACGAAATGCAGTATCAGATCGCTTCTTAATGCCATATTTTCCTTTCAGATCAACTATCGGCGATGATAGCAACAATTCTGGCACTTTACAAGCGAGCGGTGGAAGCGGTTGGGCGTGCCCTGCCCCGATTATTGAAACAAAAAAAACGCCGCATGGAATTCCCATCGCGGCGTTTTCTTTGGCAACTACTGCGCCGTCCCTGAAGCCGAGGTCGAAGCGTTTGCTGATGCGTCAAACTGGATCAGCGATTTCACTATTGTTCCAGCGTCCTTCCTCGCCGCTACAAGGTCTTTCTGCGCCGCTTGGATTTTTGAGCGCGCGTCCTTCAACGCGGTCAAGTTTGCCTGGAATTGCGCCTGGTTGCCCATGTCCGGCGTGAGCGGGGACACTTCGGCCACCGCGGCATTCGCCTGCGTTTGCGCGTCAGAAACTTTTGCCGTGAAGTCGGCATACGCCGCCACGCTCGAGCTGGTGTTATTTCCTGCGGCCGTACTCGAGGCGATCCTTGCCTGCAATTTCGTACCGAGCGTGTTCATTGAGTCAACGATCGTAAGCACGCGATCCGCCGCCGCCTCGATCGCGCCCTGCGGCAGGACGAGCGCGAAAATGCGGTACGAGCTCGTAATGGATTGCGCGTCGGCGCGCAAAGCGGTCGTGTCGCTCGCGTCGGCGGTCACTTTCGCCTGCAAGGCGGTGAGCGTCGAGATCTGCGCATGGAGGGACGAAGAGAGCGAGGTTATCTCATCCGAGGAAAGCTTTTGCATTTCGTTCAAGCGTGCGGTGAGCGTGTCGAGGGCGTCCACGCGCCGCGTGATTTCCTTGTCGGCGCGGCTCATGATGCGCGTGTTCGTGGCAGCGGTCGTCTTTGCCGCGGCAGCCGCGGCAAAGGTTGTGGTGGCGGCAAGCGCGGGCAAGATGCCGAGCGCGAGCAGGGCAGTTGCCGCTAGCGCCACCGGGGTTATGAATTTGGTTAGTTTGGTTTTCATGGTTGGTTGTGTGAAGTTAGAGTTTTGAGCTTGGAGGTTAGATTGAACAATCTAAGCTTTAAGCTCAAACCTCCAGGCTCATTTTCTACTGGCTAATCGGCTGGTCATTCAGCCCGGCGTTCACGCTCGCGGTGTCGGACGAAAGGCCGTTCATCTGCGCGTCAATGTTCGTGAGGTCCTGGTTCAGCGACGCGTCCGAATTATCAGTGACGTTCGCAGTCGTTGTTGCGCCACTGTTCGGCTGGTTATTCGCGGTTGGCTGTGCGTTATTGGTTGTTGCGGGCTGATTGCTGGTTGCCGGCTGCTGGCTGCCAGTACTACTCATCCACCACCAGATGCCGCCGATTACGATGACGGCGACGACGATCCATAAAACGATTTTTGAGGTTTTTGACATATGTTTGTTATTGGTTATTTGTTATTGGTTATTATTGAATAACCAGTAACCGCTGTCTAATACCGAATCTTATTCCGACCTTTTGATAGGTGATGACTTATATTATATACGAAAAACATATGCACAGTATTTTTTGACTTCATATCCTTGTCAATTTATGCTTTTAATAGTACGTTGCAGAATCCGCAGCTGTTGCAGAAGCTGTCGCTAGCCGTAAGAATCGGCTGATTGGCTTATGGTCGGGCTGATATGGGTGAGATTACCATGCGATGGCGGAAGGCGTTAGTTCCAAACCGGCTGACGTTTGGCGATAGCAGACCATGTGTGGTTTTGCAAACAAGAAAAAGGGGTTCCACGCGGGCGTGGGACCCCCGTTATTTTTTTTAGCGGTTCTTTTCTCGAATCTCTTCTTGAAGTTTTTCGATTAAGCTGTCCATTATGATTTCCCCTTCATCTCCTTTCCGGCTCCGCACCGCAACCGTTCCGTTCTTTTCCTCCTTTTCCCCGACGACGAGTACGTAGGGGATTTTCATCATTTCAGCCGAGCGGATGCGCTTGCCGAGCGATTCGCTTGCTTCTTTTAATTCCGAGCGGATGCCGGCGGCGAGCAATTGCTCGTGCGCTTTCCTGCCGTACGCCGAGAATTTTTCGCTGACGGGCAAAACCGCCGCTTGCACCGGTGAGAGCCAGAGCGGAAACGCGCCCGCGAAGTGTTCAATGATGATGGACAGGAATCGTTCGATCGAACCCATGATGGCGGCGTGGATCATCACAATACGCTCTTTTTCGCCCTTCTCGTTCGTGCAATCCAAATCGAACCGTTCCGGCATATTCATGTCGAGCTGGATTGTGGCGACCTGCCACTCGCGTCCGAGCGAGTCCTTCGCCATAAAATCGAGCTTCGGCCCGTAGAACGCCGCTTCGCCGATTCCATCGAACGCGTCGGCTTTCCTTTCCTTTGTGATTTCCCGGAGCATGGCCTCCGCCTTTTTCCAAATTTTAGGATTGCCGAGAAATTTTTCCGGATGCTCCGGATCGTGGAGCGAGAGCCGGACGCGGAGCGAAAATCCGAATGCGCCGTAGAATTCGTGCACGATGTCCCAGATTTTCAAGAATTCCCCTTTGGCCTGGCTCATCCGGCAGAAGACGTGCGCATCGTCCTGCGTGATCGCGAGGACGCGCGCGAGGCCGGCCAGTTCGCCCGATTGCTCGTCGCGGTAAACCTTGGTCGTGGACGCGTAACGCTGGGGAAGGTCGCGGTAGCTCCACGGCCGCCGCGCATAGATCTGTGTGTGGTGCGGGCAGTTCATCGGCTTCATCGCGAAGAGATGCTTTTCGCGCGTCGTAATCCTGAATAAATCGTCTTTGAACTTGTCCCAGTGGCCGCTCGTTTCGTAGAGGTCTTTCTTTGCGAGGTGGGGGATGTCTACCTGCTCGTAGCCGCGCGCCTTTCGGAACTCCCAAACGAAGTCGTCGAGCAAGTTGCGCACGAGCGTGCCCTTTGGCGTCCAGAGCGGCAAACCCGGGCCGACGAGGTCGGAGAAGACGAAAAGGTCGAGCTGCGGACCGAGCTTTTTATGGTCGCGCTTTTCCGCTTCTTCGCGCATGGCGAGATAATCCTCCAATTCTTTTTTTGACGCGAAAGCCAAGCCGTAGATCCGCTGCAGCATCGGGTTCTTCTCATCGCCGCGCCAGTAAGCGCCCGCGATCTTGTCGAGCTTGAAAGCGTCGGCGGGGATTTCTTTCGTATTTTCCACGTGGCCGCCCCGACAGAGGTCCAAGAATAGGGTATGGGGTATAGGGGATAGGGTATGGGGTTCCTTCCCTTTATCATTCTCGTGTTCCTTCCCTTTGTCATTCAGGCGTTTCTTTTCTGTCATCCCGGATCCCGAGCCGGGATTCATTTCTGTCATCCCGAGCCGAGACCCGGGATCCATGTTTTTGGTTTCATAAATTGTCAATTCTTTTCCTTCCTTGACGAACTCCTCGATCAATTCCAGCTTGAACGGCTGATCCTTAAAGATTTTTTTCGCCTCCTTTTCGGTCACTTTTTTCCCCTCAAAAACCAAATCCTTTTTCACCAGCTCCCGCATGGTCTTTTCAAACCCCTTCAAATCTGCAGGCGCAAGCGAGCGGGGGAGCAGGAAATCGTAATAGAAGCCGTTCTCGATGGTCGGCCCGATGGCGAGCTTGGCATCAGGAAACTCCTTTAAAACCGCCGCGGCCAAAAGGTGAGCTAAAGAATGGCGGATGTTATCGAGGGAAGATTGTTTTTCAGGCATGATTTTTTTCTGTCATCCTGAGCAATAGCGAAGGATCTCATGGGTTCTATTGATATGAGATTCTTCGGCTGATGCCTCAGAATGACGGGCATAATGCCGATTTCCAAATCTTACCGCAAAACTCTTTCTTTTTCCACTTTAACAAAAGACGGTGCCCAGCAAGCCTTTTGAGCAACTCAAAAACCGCGCGGAAGCGCGGTTTTTGATCTGATGCCAACGGCATCTGCCAGATTGCTACCTTGATATCTATAGTACTCTCCGCGCTATAGATGTCAACAATTCAGGGACCAGTGTGGACCGCCGGGGAATCGAACCCCGAACTGCCAGGCAGCAATCTGGCCATGATACCATTGTCACCAGCGGCCCATATGGACACTGGCTTAAGGAGCATAACAAGACGGATATGAAATTTAGATAAAAATTTTATGAAGAAAATCGCATAATTCGTTTTGCGACGTAAAAAAGAAAATTTTAAGTTTTAGGTCAATTAGACCAACTAGCCTAACCCCGCCACCAAATGCTGAAATTGAGATACGCTGCAAAACTTACCCAAACAAGATAGGGCGTGAGGATCCATGCGGCGGGCTTGGAGACGCGGTAGAAATTGATGATGACGTAAATGACCGAAAACCAGAGGGCGAGGAACTCGAAGAATGCCCAGCCGGGCTGGCGCAGGCCGAAGAAGAGATACGGCCAGAGAACGTTCAGGATCCACTGAACCGCGAAGACGGCGATGATATTTTGCTTTTGAAGATCGCCGACCCAAAACCGTTCCGACCAACGGTTCCACACCTTCCGTTTCGGAACCAGCACTGTCTGCTTAACTTTCCAGTCATTCTTCCAAACCAAGAAAAGCGCAATCCCCATGAGCGCATAAAGCGCCGTCCAAACCGGCCCGAAAAGCCAGTTCGGCGGATTCAGTGCCGGCTTGGCAAGTGTGGCGTACCAGGTGGGGATTGCCCCGACCGTAAAAATCGCACCAACAAACCCCGCCAGTTCGGAGATAACAATAGAGGCGAGGAGCTTGAGAAAGTCCTTGAAGTGCATGTTTTAAGTTTACCATATGTCAAGTATTCTGACACCAACATGCTTGACATCCTGACATACCTGGAATAGGCTTTAGATATGACTAAAGAATATATAAAGTTCATCAAAAAACTGCGGATGGAGCGGGGGATTTCGCAGTTGGAAATGGCTAAGAAGCTGGGGATTTCCCGGCCTTCGTATATTGCGGTCGAGCAGGAGAAGCGCGAATTGACTTTGTCGGAGGCGGAAAAGCTCGCGAGTGCTTTGGGTACTGACTTGGAGGGCATCAAGAAAGGATTGGCACCGAATGCAGAAAAATATAAGGAAATGATTCTGGCCTGTTTGCGCGTTGGTTCGCCCGATGGAAAGATTACGAAAACCAAATTGGCGAAACTGCTTTATTTGGCTGACTTTGCGTGGTTCTATGATCATCTCCAGAGTATGAGCGGCATGCCTTATCGAAAAATCCAATACGGACCGGTGCCGGATCCGTATTTCCGCATCATTGATGAGCTTTTTGACGCCGGCAAAATAAAAATTGACCAAACCGATGAGGGCGCGATGCTTATATCCGAAACCCGCAGTGCCGGCCGCGAGCAGCTTTCACATCTTAACGTCGATGAGAAGAATCTTATCAAAAAGATTGCGGAAAAATGGAAAGACAAGCGCACGCAGGAAATCGTTGAGTTTACCCATAAGCAGTTGCCGTATATGGTTTCGAATGACAACGAAATCATTCCTTATGAAGTAATAACTCAAGAAGATCCGGGATATGTCTACTAATGCTAAAATTCAACTGCCGAGGATTCCTCGATAATTGCTTTTGATGGCAAAACTACATTATTAAACATTAACGAAATAATTCCTTATGAGGTCATAACTCAAGAAGATCCTGGCTAGGATTAGTGCACAAATGCAGGCTCGCTATCGGACGTTGTTGAATGAGTTTGAAAGAAAAGGGTGATAAAAAACGGTATCAAATACGTTTTGCCGTGGATCTAATTTTCCGCTCGAGATAGATTAGAACCCATCTCAAAAACACTCGCAACGCGGGCTGGGGGATTTTTGAGACGGCTTTTGTGGGGCGTTTTTTTTATCTATCCCTGGCATGGATGACAATTTAAGCCAACTAAAAGACCCATTGCCAGGCCCTTTGCAAATCCGTGCACGGCTCCGTTCTGAATTGATACTCTAGACCCCAATTCGATAATTTCTCCAGCCCGCGTTGCGAACCATTTTGCCCGAGCGCTAGGCGTGTCGAGGAGACAATAGCGGGCTATGACTCCGAAGGTCCAACGACGCAATCGGGCAAAATGGCCGCAACCCTCCGGGATCAAGTCAATTGCCGCAATGGTTGCGTTGCTTCGGCTGAAGTACTGAAAGTACACCTTCGCTCTCGCGCCTTGCCCTTGCGGCATTTGGCCGAGATCGCGGGCGGAGGAATTATCGAATTGGGGTCTGATCCGTGGGGTTCAACTCCCGAGCATCCACCGCTCCCATGGTTGATAAATGCAGTGTGTTTGTTATCATGAAATTACGGTTGACAGTCCGGATTAGCATCGCGTTCGGATCGCGAAAGGCCCCACACGGGGTCTTTTGTTTTGTCGGGAATGCGGTATTATAAGGTCATGCTCGACATCAAATTTATCCGGGAACATGCGGACGAAGTGAAAACGGCTATTCAAAACAAGCGGATTTCGCTCGACCTCGACGCGCTTTTGGCGGCGGACACCGGCCGGCGGGAATTCATCCAGAAAATCGAGGAATTGAAGGAATTGAAGAACAAGCTGAACGACGAAGTGACGCGCGCGGAGGATAAGGCGGAGCGGCAGGAGCTCATCGAAAAAGGGAAAGGTATCAAAGAGCAACTGGCGAAGCTGGAGCCGAAGTTCGCCGCGGCGGACAAGAAATTCGAGGAGCTGATGGTCTTGGTGCCGACGATTCCGTCGCCCGATACGCCGGTCGGGAAAAGCGAGGAGGACAATAAGGAAATTTATCACTGGTTCCCGCCTGACAGCGGCGGGAGCAAAGAAGAACCAAAAAAGTTTTCCTTCAAGCCGAAGAACCACATTGAGCTCGGCACGGCGCTCGACATCCTGGACTTCGAGAAAGGCGCGAAGGTCGGCGGCTTCCGCGGCTATTACGTCAAAAACGATGGCGTGCTTTTGGTGATGGGCATCATGATGTACGCGCTGCAGAAATTGATTTCGAAGGGCTGCAAGCCGATGATCCCGCCGACGCTCGTGAAGGGGTTCGCGCTTTTCGGCAGCGGTTATTTCAAGGGGCTTGATTACAATCCGGACGTTGACGAAATTTATCAGGTTGCGACATCGGACAAGGAGGCGAGCGGCGAAGCAAGCAAGGATAAAAAATTTTTGGTTGGCACTGCCGAGCCGTCGCTCTTGGCTTACTATTCAGACGATGTTTTGAAAGCAGAGGACTTGCCTTTAAAAATCTGCGGCTACAGCCAGTGCTACCGTAGCGAAATCGGCAGCTATGGCAAGGATGTGAAAGGGATGTACCGCGTGCACGAGTTCATGAAGGTAGAGCAGGTCGTGATTGCCGAAGCTGATGCCGAAGCGTCGAGCAAGCTGCAGGACGAGATGACGGCTATTTCCGGCGAGATGCATGAGGAGCTTGGCCTGCCGTACCGGCGTCTGCAAATTTGCACGGGGGATTTGAGCGCGGGCAAATATCGGCAGTTTGATCTTGAAGCGTGGCTGCCGGGCATGAACCGCTGGGCGGAAACCGGCTCGGCGAGCAATTTCTTGGACTGGCAGGCGCGCCGGCTGAACGTGAGATATGTGGATCGCGACGGGAGCAAGAAGTTCGCCTATCTATTGAACAACACCGCGCTGCCGAGCCCGCGCATTTTCATCGCAATCTTGGAAAACTGCCAGCGCGAGGACGGGAAAGTGGAAGTGCCGGAGGTTTTGAGGAAATACGTTGGAAAGGATTTGATCGGATAGTTTTTTGTCATCCCGGGCCTGACCTGGGATCCAGAGCGATAATTTTCAAGTGGCAATTTCCAATGAATTTCCAATGGGCCAATGAATTAATTGGAACATTGGAAAATTGAACCATCCATTGGAAATTGGAAATTGCAAACCTGGATCCCGGCTCGGGGGGGGATGACAACAAGAATATGCTCGAGGATCAATTTTCCGAAAAACACCGTAAGCGCCGCGGCCGCCGGAGAAAATTCTGGCTTGCGATTACGGCCATTGCCATCGTCCTCATCGCGACAGCCGTCCTCTGGCTCTTCTTTCGTTCGCCGGTTTTCCAGATCCGCGGCGTGACGGTCAGCGGCGCGAGCACGGTCTCGGCAAGCGATGTCGAAAATCTTTTGACGGGCAGCATCCTCGCGGACCACGGCTTCATAAAATCGCTTTTGGGCCTGAACAATATTCTGGCATGGCCGAGCGGGCAACTTGCCTCGAACAGTTTGCGCTACCTGCCGCAGCTCGCGGACGTTTCGGTCTCCAAAAATTATTTCAGCCGCTCGATTGACGTCAATGTCACCGAGCGCCAGCCGTTCGCCATCTGGTGCGAGATGCAGAGCCCGTCCGGCGCCGCGCCGGACGGGCTTCCCGATGCCGCAACGGGAACGCCCGCGATTTTCCAAAGCGAATCCTGCTTCTGGTTCGACGCGAGCGGCACCATTTTCGAAAAAGCGTACGACACCGAAGGCAGCGCGCTCTACGCCGTCCACGATTATTCACAGACCGGCCTCGGGCTCGGCCAAAAAATCCTACCTGACATCTTCGTCGCGAATTTCATGTCCATTATTGATGCCGTGAAGCAGAGCGGCATCACCGTGAAGGAAATCGCGCTCAAGGACATCAGCTTGCAGGAAATTGACGTCTCGACCTACAACGGCCCGGACGTATATTTCAGCCTGCAATTCAGCGCCGCGGACGATCTGCCGGTGCTCCAAGCCCTGATGGCAAAGCCCAATTTCAAAAACTTAAAGTACGTTGATTTCAGGGTACAGGATCGGGCGTATTATGAATAGAACATATTCATTCCCTCCGCGGAGGCGAACCGACTATCACTACCCTCGAAAAAGTATTGAAAAACCTAACTTTTTATCGTTAGCTTCCGTTCGAATCCCGGGCGGGTTCGGGCTTCGCGGTTCCAATTTCAATAAATAAAAGCCGCCAGAGACGTAGAAACGTGCCTCTGGCGGAGTTGTATTGGCGGGTTTCGTTGCTATTGGGTAGCGACATTGGTCATGCCCGTGGTGGTGATGACGGGAGCGGTGTAAAAACCTCCCGCCCAAACCAACCAGGGAAGAGCCGTGCCGTTGCCCCAAAAATCGGCGAAGCCGACTTCAGATTCGGAAAAGCCGAAGTTGTTGGCTGATGCCGATGTCGTTGATTGCCGCCACCATGCCAGCCAACCAGGAAGGCTCACGTAGCAATCATTGCAGAGCCACCCTGTCTGCATAATCTTGGGAGCGGAACCGCGAGCTGAACCGGCCTTTCCGACCGTGAGATAGGAAAAACCGTTAGGTGCCCACCCCACAATAGCCGTCCTTCCCTGAAGCTCGGTGACGGTCAGGGCCGCGTAATAATCGGCTGCGAGCGGAGTCGCCCACTCGCTGAAGTTGTTTCGGTCGGCCAATGGAACAAGCGCGCCGAACCCCGCTTCACCACGGTTGAGTGAATACATAAGCGTTGATCCGTTGACAATGACTATGTCAGGCAGACCGTCGCCGTTCACGTCGGCCAGCAAGAGGTTTTGGGAGGCTCGCGTGGGCATCAAGGTTGTTCCGGCGCTCCTCGGGGTCGCAGTGAGACGCGTTTCTAATGCCACTATCGGAACCGGTGCGCCAAACGTACCGTTTCCCATATTGGGGAAGAGCACAACGTCCTGGGAAGTTATGGCAACGGCATCCGGGATCGAAATTCCCTTCCGCATAATGCCGAAGCGAAGCGAACTTTTATATTCAGGATTGTACCGGCCGCCGTATCTGGCTGCAAAATGCGGCGAGAGCAACTTCACCTCTGACCCAAAATTACCGTCGTGCCATTTGGCGCCTAGAAGGCCTCGTCCGGCGTCAATCCACGCCAGATAGGGCTTACCGTCGCCGTCAATGTCCGCGAGCCAGTATCGGTCGGCGGCCACAATAGAACCGTCGCCGAACGCGAGGCAACGGTACAGCGGGAACTGTCTTCCGTTGTACCATGTGATGCCGCAATAAATGCCGTCTGATCGGGGAACGAGGACATCGGCTCGCCCGTCGCCATTCACATCTCCGACCACGACAGGCGCGATCCTATCGGAAAGGTTGTCGGTCGGATCGGAAGTTTGCGCGAACTGCGTTACCGAGGCGCTCCCGCGAATGCCGGGAACGGCGGTGGCAGGGAGGAATGTGCAACCGGGACAGCCGTCGAGAATTCCCCTCACAAGTTCCAGAGCGTATCCGCTTACGGGATCTGTTGGATCATCCGGATTCTTCGCAAACGGATTGTAATCGTGCAGTGAAACGATCCCGCCGTAGTCGGCGGAGTTCATGGCATCCAGATACAGCTTCGTACACGCTTCCACGCCGTATCCTTTTGTCATACAATCCTGGTCTTGTGCGATGATGTCATTGCCGATGATGCCAGACCCGTCGAAGTCCTGTCCGATAGGTCCTTGTTGTTTCCCGCTCACTTCCGGAGCTTCGTTGACCTGATCCGCAACGGCCTGATTCCACCGGAGACCGGGAGGGACCAACAGCAACCGGCAATTTTCAGAGAGGAAAGACGGAAAGAGCTGAAGCGGTTCTCCTATTTCCGTCAGTAAATCCGTTGCCGACAAGGTCGGCAAAACCAGATGGCTGCGGGTATGGTTCCCTACGCACTGGTTGGAAGATTTGAACTCATCCAACAGCGTGAGAGGGACGGAACCGTTCGTTCTGCAGATGCTCGAACGAGGATCCGCTGTCTGACCGAGATAGTGGCAAGAAACCTGGAAGAAGTATCCTACCACGTTCCTTCCTTGGAGCATGGTCAGGATATCCTTGGTCATCGGGCCGGGACCATCGTCAATCACGATGGTATATGCCCCTTGGGGATACAGCCACGCTGCGCCCAAGTTGTATGACCCAAGCTGTTGTCCTCTCGCCAAAACAACGAGAGCCAATGCTAACGCGAGAAACATCGCCGTTTTCCGTAACATGTGCTTGCCCCCTTATTGAAGAAGATAAGAAATGCTATTGCTAAGTTAATCCTAAAAACTTGTTTTGTCAAAAAAGCGGTGAAAAAAGACAAGTTCCCGAGTTTGAGCTGGTTTATAAAATTTGCGCTCGAAAAAGTTTGAATCTTGGCGCCCCTCGCGATCAAAAATGAGCACCGATTGCGGTGCTCATTTTTGATCGCGGAGGCGGCTGGATTCGAACCAGCGAGGGGATTTCTCCCCTAACATCTTAGCAGGATGCTGCCTTCAGCCACTCGGCCACGCCTCCTTTGAACTTCTTGAGCTTAAATGATTTCCCCGTTTTTCTCAAGCTGCCATATAGGTCTTATTCGCCCGAATAAGACCTATATCGATTTTGAGTTGTTTTTTCAGCGTTTTTGTGATATTCTTTAGAGCGTTATGGAAGTGAAAATTACAACCGAAAACTCAAATGCCAAGCTTCTGCCGAGGCCGCCGATTGTCGTTGTGATGGGCCACGTTGACCATGGTAAGACGACCTTGCTCGACTTCATCCGGAAGGCGAACGTGGCGGGGAAGGAGGCTGGTAGCATCACACAAGCCGTCGGGGCTTATGAAATTGACTACCCCTCGAGTTCCTCGGGGCAAGTGGCTCGCAAAATGACGTTCATCGACACGCCCGGGCACGAGGCGTTCGCGGCAATGCGCTCACGCGGCGCGACGGTCGCGGACATCGCAGTGCTTGTGGTGGCGGCGGACGAGGGCGTGAAGCCGCAGACGAAAGAGGCGATTGCGATCCTCGCGGAGACGAAGACGCCGTTCATCGTCGTGTTTACGAAAATCGACAAGCCCGGCACGAACATTGAAAAGGCGAAGACCGACCTGATGTCAGCGGGCGTGATGCTCGAGGGCTACGGCGGACAGGTGAGCTGGCATGGCGTTTCGGCGAAGACGGGCGAGGGCGTGGGAGAACTGCTCGATTTGATTTTGCTCGCGACCGACGTTGAAAATCTGACATACGACCCGGCGGCTCCGGCAGCGGGGTTCGTACTCGAGGCGCGGCGCGATCCGCGGCGCGGGCTTGAGGCGACCGTCATTGTGAAGGACGGCATTCTGAGGCGCGGCGATCCGATTGCGACCGAGACGGCGGCCGGCAAGGTGAAGATTCTCGAGAATTTTTTGGGCAAGGCGGCGGAACGGCTCGAACCGTCGGCGCCGGCGGTGATTATTGGATTCGAGGAATTGCCTGGAGTCGGGGAGGAGTTTAGAGTAGGAAAAAGCGAGGGAGGAGGGAGGAGGGAGGAGGGAGAAGTTAAAAAAAAGAGTCCCCGCCTCCCGCCTCCCGCCCCCCGCCTCCCCAAGAAAGACACTCTCAATCTCATCCTCAAAGCATCCGATGCCGGCTCGCTTGAGGCGCTTTCCGCGGTCCTGCTCGGCATGGCTCCGGAGGAAGGAAAGAACTTGCGCATCATTGACCAATCCGTCGGCGACATCACGGACGGCGACGTGAAGCACGCGCTTGCGACCGGTGCCTCGATCATCGGCTTCAAGAACCGCGTGGAGAAGGGCGCGCGCAACCTCGGCGAGGCGCAGCGGGTGACGATCATCACCTCAAACATCGTTTACGACCTGGCGACGGCGGTCGAGGAATTTCTAACCGGCGCGCGCGGGCCTTTGGCGCAGGGCGAGCTCGAGATATTGGCTGTTTTCAATTCTGAAAAATTGGGCAAGCAGCTCGTCGGCGGTCGCGTCCTCTGCGGCACGATCCGTGGCAAAGCGCCGTTCGAAATTTTGCGCGCTGCGCCGGAAACGGAAGAAAAGCAGGTCGTGGGCAGCGGCAAGATTGTGACACTCCAAGAAAAGAAAAACGAGATCGCGCAGGCGGAAAAGGGCAAGGAAATCGGATTGTTGGTGAATGCCGGGACGCTGTTGCAGGTCGGGGATAGGTTGGTCGTGAAGAAATAGTTATCAGGTTCGTAAGGTTATCAAGTTATAAGGTGGGTAACTTTATAAACCTGATAACCTGATAACTTTATAACCTAAAGCATGCGCTTCCATCGAACCGAACGGGTCAACAAATTAATTCGCGCAGAGCTTTCAAAGATCATCATCAAGGAATTCGAATTTCCCGGCGCGCTTGTGACGCTGACTGAAGTCGAGACGGATAAAAAAATGGAGCGCGCGAAAGTCGGCGTGAGCGTTTTGCCGGAGTCGGCTGAGAAAAAGGTCATGTATGAGCTTGAGCGCAAAACCGGCTGGCTGCAGCATCTTTTGTTTGTGAAAATGAACATCCGCCCGATGCCGATGATAGCATTCAGGATTGATAGGGGATATGAAAACGCCGCGGAAGTTGAGAAAGCGCTGTTGAAAGAAAAAAGATTAAAAAATTATTAAAAATTCATTAAATCTTTCTTGACTTTCATATTTTAACGCCCATGATTGAGGTATGGGTATCAAGTACGCCGTAAATGAAGATTTCTTCAAAGAATGGAACGTAATCATGGCATATGTCTTGGGTTATTGGTACGCTGACGGAAGTATGTATCCTTCTGTGAGAGGCAGCTATATTAACGTAAGCAGCGTTGATAAATTCAGCATTGAAAATATAAAGAAATGGCTGGAATCGGAACATACTATTAGAACCGAGAATTCAAAATGGCCGAATGGTAGAATTCGATTCGTCCTCCGAATTGGCAACAAGACTTTATACGAAGGTCTGTTAAAGTTAGGCCTTTATCCCAGCAAGTCATTAACTGTACGAATGCCTTCGATCCCTCGGGAATTTATTAAAGATTTTGTCCGCGGCTATCTAGATGGGGATGGATGTGTTTACCTTGGTATGGCTAAGGGTAAAAAACAAGCAATTATCATTCATAAGATGTCCGTTATATTTACGAGTGGTAGTAAGTCATTTTTGGAAGACCTATTGAATGTTTTGCGCACTGAATTGAATTTAAGACAAACCAAAATTTATAAAAGTCACCGCGCTTTTCAATTGAGATTTTGCACGACTGATAGCGTAAAACTTTTCAAGTTTATGTACAAAGATACGCCGGAAGGGTTTTTCTTTAGCCGCAAATTCGAGGTTTATGAGAGGTATTTTCAACTCCGGCCACGGCGGATTGATAAAGAGGTAGAAACTATATTAAGATACGTAAGGGCTGGCCGTGTGGCGAAGAAGCAAACGCAACGGTCTGCAAAACCGTTATACATGGGTGCGAATCCCATCACGGCCTCAAAAGAGGTTGCTAACCGCTGATAATAGCGATTAGCTTAAGCCCGGGTGGCGGAATGGTTTACGCAGAGGACTTAAAATCCTCGACCGAAAGGGTTTGTGGGTCCGAATCCCACCCCGGGCACGATCTTCTTCTTTATGTTATAATGCGGATATGTCCGCAAATATCGAAACCATCAAGCGGGAAATCTTGCCAATCCTAAAAGAAGCGGGCGTTTTGCGTTCGTCTTTATTCGGCTCGGTTGCCCGTGGAGAGGCGGATGCGGAGAGCGACGTGGATATTTTGGTAGAGCTGCCGAGGGGCAAAAGCTTGTTCGACCTTGTTGACCTGCGCGACCGGCTCGCTGCGGCATTGAGGAAGAAAGTGGATCTTGGCACTTATCGCTCGGTGAAGCCGGATTTCAAAAGCAAAATTTTCAGCGAAGCAATCCAAATTTTATGAGAGACCGCAAAAGCCCGTCGGTCTGGCTTGCCGACATCGTGAAATCCATAGGGCTGATTGAAGAATATACGGCCGGCATTTCCCAGGAAGATTTTTTCAGCTCGCCCGAAAAGCAGGATGCCGTTTTCAGGCGCTTGGAAATCATCGGCGAAGCGGTTCAGAAATTGCCTGATGAGTTCAGGGCGAAGCACCCCGACGTTCCATGGCATAAGGCCGCCGGCATGAGAAACGTGCTCATCCACGAATATTTTGACGTTGACGAAGACATCGCGTGGGACACGCTGAAAGAATAGCTTACCAGAATTCAAAAGTGCGATTGAACGCCTGATGTAAATTAAAAAAGGCATGTTGGTTCCCGGGCACAGACTACGATTTTTGTGAGGGGTAAATAGGAGCGCAAACCTCCCATTTCCGCCGCCTTATTTGATTTTTAAGGCAGATGATCTAGATTATATAAGTAAGCCAATTTTCATAAAATAATTCTACGCAATGATATGACAATGCAAAATAACTGCGATCATGAGTGGGCGCAACGAAATGATTATATACCATCAGGTGGTGGTCCGATTCAACCAATGTATGGATGTGCCAAATGCAGTAAGTTATTGCCAGCCGGCGAAGTTTTTCAATTAGAAGCGTTAGAAAATCAAAACGAAACATTAAAACACCTCAAGGGATTTGAAAAATATATTGCAATAGCCGCCATTATTATATCCCTTCTTGCTTTAATAGTTTCGATTTTAAAAAAATAAGATTATGAAAAAATTTTGGGGAGATTACTGGTTTAAATTGATTATCGGCATAGCTATTTTAGTGGTCGGAGTTTCGATATCTTGCTATTACCTTTTTATCCTCCCGGCAATCCAAAACCGACAGATTGCCGTTCAGCAGACGAATGATTTACTCACTTTCCAGCAAGAATGTGCGCAACAAGCGGAGGTATTGTATAAACAGGGAAATGATACGCTTCCAAGCAGCACCGTAAACTCAATAGACCAGGAAACAAATATCCAAGACCACTATAATACCAAGCTGAATAAGTGTTTTGTCTTATGGACTTCGACCTTACCCCTGAATGGTCTCAACGAGAGTATTTACCAAGAGCTTGATGATGCTTTCGAAGGGAAGGAATATGCTGACAATTTTAGCAATGGTTTCGTCGGGAAAATACCCGTCATTTGCCATATATTAATTCCAGCTCAACCGTGCAACGGCCCGACCGATTTTGAGAATTTCACTAATGCGGTTATGACACAATAAAATGTACGGTTTGTTCAAAATCAAGAATAGCCACTAGCATACTTGAAGACACACTTTGCAGAGCGTTTGAAAATTTCATTAAATGAAATTTGACAAAGCACAATTGCCGCCTATCATAAAAAAAACTGTCATGCCCATAAAAACCATTGAAAGAGAAATAGTGGATTTGAAGAAAGAGGTCGCATTGCTGCGGTCTTTGATTGCCCGCATAGTTTCTGAAAAAACGAAAGATCCTGAAGGGGAATACAAGCCGGAATTCGTCAAAGAAGTCCTTCTTGCCCTGCGGGACAAGCCGAATTACGAATACGCCGGCAAAGGTTCGCTGATCAAGCAGTTGCGGAAAAAGAAATGAGGATTGTCTATGCCGAAAACTTTCTTAAAGCCGTCAAAAATTTACCCAACGGAATTCAAACTAAGCTGGATGCATCGCTTTCTCTTCTAATCGAAAATCCTTTTCATCCGCTGCTTCATACGAAACCCTTAAGCGGTAATCTTGCTGGCTTTTATTCGTTTCGCGTCACCCGCGACTGGCGTGTAGTTTTCGTCTTCCAGGCAAAGGATATTATCCAATTGATCAGAGTTGGCAATCGCAAGGATATTTACCGATGAATGGGCTGATTAACGATTCATTGAGAAATTCATAAAATCGGCGTAAAATGAAGCATTATGGCTTCAAAATACGACCCGTCAAAAATCGAGGCGAAGTGGCCCGCCGTCGCTGAAACTATGGCGGGCAAGCAAAAGAATGAAGTACGACCATAAAAAGATTGAGGGTAAATGGCAAGCAAAATGGCGCGAGGAGCGCGTTTACGAGCCGGATTTGGATGCTTCGAAACATCCTTTCTACAACCTGATGATGTTTCCCTATCCTTCCGCGGAGGGATTGCACGTGGGGAACATGTACGCTTTCACAGGGTCGGATATTTACGGCCGGATGAAGCGGATGCAGGGCAACGACGTTTTCGAGCCGATTGGACTCGACGGCTTCGGCATCCATTCGGAAAATTACGCATTAAAGATCGGCGCGCATCCGATGGACCAGGCGGCGGTTTCGCAAAAAAGATTTTACGGCCAGCTTGAAAAGATCGGCAACGGGTTCGCGTGGGACGAGCGGCTCGAGACCTATGACCCCGAATATTACCGTTGGACGCAATGGATTTTCGCCGAAATGTTCCGGCGCGGCTTGGCGTACCGGAAAAAACAGTCGGTGAACTGGTGTCCGAAGGACCAGACGGTTTTGGCGGACGAGCAGGTTGAAAACGGAAAGTGCGAGCGCTGCGGCACGGAGGTCGTCAAAAAAGAATTAGAACAATGGTTTTTCAAGATCACGGCGTATGCGGATCGGCTGCTCGCAAATCTGGAAAAACTTGACTGGTCGGAGAAGGTGAAAATCGCGCAGAAGAATTGGATTGGGAAAAGTCGAGGGCGCGTCGATTGAGTTCACCGTACCCCATATCCCATACCCCATACCCGTATTTACCACGCGGCCAGACACTTTATTCGGTGCGACTTACTTGGTTTTATCGCCGGAGCACGAGCTGATTTCAAAAATCGACGAACCAGATGACGAACAGAAAAGAAGTTGATAGAGTATATCGAAGCGGCAAAAAAGAAAAAAGAATCGGAGCGCGTGGAGGAAAAAGAGAAGACTGGCGTTGAATTGAAAGGTGTCAAGGCGATTAATCCCGCGAATGGCGAGGAAATTCCGATTTGGGTCGCGGATTACGTTTTGGCGGGCTACGGCACGGGCGCGATTATGGCGGTGCCGGCGCATGACGAGCGCGACTTTGAGTTCGCGAAGAAATTCAATTTGCCGATAAAGATTGTCATCGAACCGGAGACGGGGGGAATTTTGCCGGACGAGCAGCCGCGGAAAAGCATCGTCGCGATCATTGAAGACCCAAAATCAAAAAAATTTCTGACGCTGAACTGGGGTTCAAAGCTCGGCGGCATGCTTTTCATCGGCGGCGGGATTGAAGCAGGGGAAGATGAAGTTGCGGCGGCAACCCGAGAAATTAAAGAGGAAACCGGCTACAAAAATCTCAAATTCATCGGAAAAACCGAGCGGATGCACCACCATTATTTTGCCTTCTCGAAAAACGTCGCGCGAAACGTCGAAACCGTCGGATTGCATTTCCAGCTTGCGGGCGATGAAAGGGCGAAAAAAATTTGCAACGCGACGAGAAAAATAATTTTGAGATCAAATGGCTTGCCAAAGAGCAGGATTTTGGCAAAGATGGAAGACGAAAATCATCTTTTGAGTTTTCGGCGGCTGGTGCTCGGTGAAATATATACAGGCGACGGCTTGCTCACTGGCTCCGGAAAATTCGACGGCATGGATTCGGAAACGGCGAAGTGGGAGATTACGAAAGCCGTCGGCGGCGAGCGGAAGACGACGTTCCGCTTGCGCGACTGGTCCGTATCCCGCCAACGGTATTGGGGGCCGCCGATCCCGATGATCTTTTGTGAGGCGTGCGCTAATGCGAACCATGGTGAGCAAAAAGACATGCCAGGATGGTATACGGTCGTTAACAAGGACTTGCCGGTGATTTTGCCGCGCATAAAAAATTTCCAACCGGCGGGCACTGGCATAGCTCCGCTTGCAACGGAAAAATCGTTTTACGAAGTGCCATGCCCGAAGTGTGGTGCACCTGCCCGGCGGGAGACGGATATAATCGACAACTTCATTGATTCGGCTTGGTATTACTTACGTTATCCGTCGGTTAAAGACAGGAAAGTTCCTTGGGATAGAACAATAACCAAAAAGTGGTTTCCGGTTGATATGTATATCGGCGGGGCGGAGCATTCGGTTTTGCATTTGCTTTATGTGCGGTTCATGGCGATGGTGTTTCACGATTGGAAAATGGTTGATTTCGACGAGCCGTTCAAAAAATTCCGCGCGCACGGCTTGCTCATCAAGGACGGCGCGAAGATGTCGAAGTCGAAGGGAAACGTAATCAATCCCGACGAATACATCGAAAACTTCGGCGCGGACACGCTGCGGATGTATTTGATGTTTCTTGCTCCATTCGAACAGGGTGGCGATTTCCGCGATTCGGGTTTGCTGGGAATTGAAAGGTTTTTGAAGAGAGTATGGCAGTTTGCATCGAAACCCCAGACCCCAGACCCCAGACCCCAGACCCGCGCTCTTCTCCATAAAACAATCAAAAAAGTCACCGGGGACATCGAGCGGCTGCATTATAATACCGCCGTGAGCGCCTTGATGGTTTTGCTGAACGGCTTTGAAGAGGGCGGCTGCGCGCGCGAAGATTTTGAAATATTCTTAAAGCTCCTCGCGCCGTTCGCGCCGCACATCACCGAAGAATTGTGGCGGGAACAATTCGGACATAAAACTTCCATCCATCGCGGGCCGTGGCCGGAGTACGACCCGAAGCTGATCCAAGACGAGCAAATCATGTTGGTCCTGCAGGTGAACGGCAGGGTGCGTGATACAATTATGGTGGATGCCGCGGTAACGGAGACCGAGGCAAAGGAAGCCGCGCTTGCGAGCGAAAAGGTGAAGCGCGCGATGGGTGGCGCGGCGGCGAAGAAGGTGATTTATGTGGAGAAGCGGCTGGTGAATGTGGTGGTTTGAATTTTCCTGTCCGTCATTCTGAGGCCGCAGCCGAAGAATCTTATCTGGGTTTGCTGGGTTTCTGGGCATCTAGGCCGCTGGGTTTAAAAACCTAGGCACCCGGACACCCAGTAACCCGGATTGCCAGTTGAGATCCTTTGCCTAAGGGCTCAGGATGACACAATCCCGCCATGGGCCCCAAAATTATCATCATCCTCTTTCTCGTCCTCCTCCTGGGGCTGGTTATTTATTTCATAAATTCGGGACTTGCCGGCCAGGTATTCACCGGCCTTGGCGGTTTGTTGAAACTTCCGTCGAGCACAATCGGCTATTCCGCGCCTACAACGCCACAAAACGGCGGCGGTTCCTATTACTACACTAGCCCGCCCGCGCCCGTACAAAGTTCGCCATCAACAAGTGCTGCCACGACGACACCCATCAACCCCGCCGACATCCCTGCCGGCTTCACGGCCGCGCAACTCTCGCCGCATTTCCATCAGGTCCGCTTCGGCGGTTTGAGTCCGGGTGCGTACGGCCAGATTACGCTCTCGGCGCAATTTCAACAACCAAAGCACCACTGTTAACGTGACCGGCTGGCGCATCACGGCGAACCGCGGCGGCGAATACGTGCCGCAAGCCGTGAACCTCTACGACCCGTCGGGGCTCACGGCGCCGAGCGACATCATTTTGGGGTACGGGGATTACGTGAATATGTACTCGCAATCGGGGCCGTTCAACTTGCGGCTTAACGAATGCATCGGCTACATCGGCAACCAGAATAAGTTCAACCCGCAACTGCCGGACTATTGCCCGCGGCCCGATCTCTCGCAAATTTCAAACTTCACCGGCGCATGCCAGAACTACATCTATTCCATCGGCTCGTGCCAAGTGCCCAACTTGAACAATGCGCAAATCCCGCTCAACGACTATTCTTGCATCAACTTTATAGAGAATAATTTCAGCTACCGCACCTGCTTTGACGCGCACGTGAACGATGCGCAGTTTCTCTCGAACGCCATCTGGGTCTGGATGGGCGCCAGCCCGCTCGACCTGTACCACGACAACGTGGATTTGTACGACCGCAACGACCTGCTCGTGGACACATATACGTATTAAATTTGCCTTTCCAGCGTTCTTTTTGCAAACGCAGCATCAAAGAGGTTTGGCTCCGGCTCAAGCGAAGTGCCAAATCTATTTTTGACGGCAGTCGTGATGTCAGCGATGGCTTTTTTGAGGTACAGGTGTGATCGGTTTCGCCTTGATTGATGAGGATGAGCGCATGCTGCGGGGAAATTTTTATTTTTCCCCAACGCTTGTTTCTTATGCCGCTGTTTTCGATGAGCCACGCGGCGGAAAGCTTTGTTTTATGGTTTGATTCCGACCAATGCGGCGCGCCGGGATTTTTTCGGAGAAATGTTTCGGCGACGGATGGCGAAACGATTGGATTTTTGAAGAACGATCCGCAATTCGGGATTTTTTTATAGTCAGGCAATTTTCGCCGCCTGATTTGGAGTGCGACATTCCTGATCTCGGCGAGCGGGGGATTGGCGGACAATGCCGCAACCAGTTCCGGATGGTTTGGCATGGTGCCGTGCGGAGTTTTTTCAAATTGCAGGATTATGGACGTTATGAAAAACCTTCCGCGCTCCGCGCCGTTGAAGATACTGGTTCGATATCCGAAGCCGCAGTCGGCGCGCGAAAGCCGGATTGGGCACAGCGTCTTCAAATCAAGCGCATCCACGGACTGTAATATATCCGAAAGCGAAGCCCCGTACGCCCCGATGTTCTGTACGGCGCGGCGCCGCAGCTGCCGGGAATTCCCGAGAGGCACTCCGCGCCGCTCCAGCCGTTTTCGACCGCAAGGCGAACGAGTGTGTCCCACGGCAAGCCCGCTCCGGCGGCCATTAAAACGTTCGACTTTCTTTCCTTGATTTTGAGGGACTTATCTGTTGAACGCAAGAAAATGGCTGGTATCGGACTTTCCAGAAACGCGCAATTGGTTCCTTTGCCGATGGGGATGACGGGAAATCTTTTGCGATGGCTCTCTTTGGCGATTTTCACCGCGTCCGCGATGTTTTTGGCGCGCCGCGTCGCGATTCCTTCGCCGGGCAGCCCAAAACTGGACAACGGTTCTTTTTGGGGCATATCATATATGATATAATCATTATATGAAAAAAGAAAGCGGCAATAATGCGAGCGTCGGCCGGCTGATGCGGCAGGTGCGCGAGCTGCGGGGCATGAGCCAGGCCGAATTGGCTCGCATATTGCATACGTCCCAAAGCGCGGTGGCTCGGATGGAGCGGGGCGGCCAGAATTTCAGCACGTCGCTGCTCGGAAAGATAAGCAAGGCGCTGGGCCGGAAGATGATCGCAGTTTCCTCAAGCATGGATTTCGCCATCCACGGCGGAGCACCGCTCAAAGGCGAAGTGACCATCAATCGCTCGAAAAACGGCGCGATGGGGCTGCTTTCCGCCGCCATCCTGAATCGCGGCACGACGATTTTGCACGGCATACCGCGCGTCGAGGAGACGGCCCGGATGCGCGAATTGCTGGTCTCATTGGGTATTTCCGTGCGCGACCTCGGCGGTTCCAGTTTTGAGATCAAGGTTCCCGACGGCATTTCCCTGGAGCGCATTGATGCCGCGGCGGCGGCCAAGATGCGCTCGACGCTGATGCTGCTCGGTGCCCTCACTTCCCGCAAGAATAAATTCACGCTCCCGAACGCGGGGGGATGCATTATGGGGGACCGTTCGGCAGTCGCCCACATCCGCGGCCTTGAGTTGCTCGGCATCCGTATCCATGAAACGCCGAAGGGTCTCCATCTCAATGCGTCCGCGAAACGGCCCAGCGAGGTTGTCATGTACGAGATGAGCGACACGGCGACCGAAAACGTCCTGATTGCCGCCGCCGGGATCCCCGGTATGACAACCATCCGTTTCGCGGCATCCAATTACATGGTTCAGGATGTCGGCAATTTTTTGCGCGCGCTTGGCGTCGGCGTCTTTGGCATCGGGACATCAACGCTCACGGTGAACGGGCTTGCCGCCGTCAAGCGGGACGTTGAGTACTACAACAGCGAAGATCCGACCGAGGCGATGTTTTTCCTTTCCATCGCGGCGACCACGAAGTCGCATCTTCATCTTCGGCGCTGCCCGATAGATTTCTTGCAATTGGAACTGGTCCGCTTGCGGGACATGGGCTTGAAATTCAAAACAAGCAAGCGCTATAAATCCGACAACGGTGTCACGGATCTCGTGGACATCGAAGTTTTTCCATCAATCCTGAAAGCTCCGGCGGTAAAAATCCACGCCCAGCCGTATCCGGGCGTGAATACCGACAACCTTCCCTTTTTCGTCCCCATTGCGACCCAAGCGTCCGGCACTACGCTTATCCACGATTGGATGTGGGAAAACCGCGCAATCTATTTTACGGAAATGAACCGCCTGGGCGCGAAGGTGCGGCTGGCGGATCCGCACCGCGTCTTTATCGAAGGCCCGACGAAACTTCTCGGGGCGCAGGTCGTTTGCCCGCCGGCGTTGCGTCCCGCGACAATCATTTTGGTCGGCATGCTCGCCGCTGAAGGAACGTCTGTCTTGAGGAACGTCTATTCCATCAACCGCGGCTACGAGGACATCGTCGCCCGTTTGAACCGCTTGGGTGCGAAAATTGAAATTTTATCATGAAAATTCTAGAACCCGTCTCAAAAATAGGCCAGCGACTGTCGGGAGGAATTGGAAAGCGTCTGCCCGAGGCGGATCAGCCTCCGGCTGAAGAAGCGCGATCTTCCGACAAGGGATACTCTCGTATCCCGCGAAGGAAATCGCGTTTCGCAACCGACCGCCGGCAGCCGTCCGGAAATGCGCATTTCCCGCGTATTTCCGGACGGCGAACCGACGGTATGAATTCTTATTCATCAAAAGACCCCGAGCGTCGCGGCTCTTCTTATGAAAACCTATTTTTGAGACGGGTTCTATGCGTCGGCGCGGCGGGAAGCGGCATGGGTGCCATCGTCCGGTGGCATCTTCGGCTTGGCGACAAGGTGTATGTGCATGATGATTTCGCCGAACCTGCGGAATTGCTTCGGAAGTATCCCGGCGCTTTGGCGTGGAATGCTAACCATTTGGGCAGTATAAATACCGCTGTTTTTTCGGATGCCGTGCCGCAAAACTATCCGCTGCGCCAAGAAGCGGCCGCCAAAAAAATTCCGGTGCGCGGATTCGCCGAAGAGTTGGGATTTTTATGCATTGGACGGCGCGTCATTGCGATTGTCGGCACCCATGGCAAAAGCACGACGACAGCGCTCTTGTCGTGGATTTTTGAGGCGGCAGGCAAAGACCCACTCTGTTTCATCGGCGCGGAGATTTCAAAGTGGGGAGGCGGCTTCCGTTACGGTGCTGGCGCGGTCATCGTCGAGGCGGACGAATATAAAAAACATTTTCTCAACTTGAATCCGGAGACCGTAGTTGTGGCCAGTTTGGAGATGGACCACTTTGACACTTACGCGAACGAAAGGGAGCTTCTCGGAACGTTCGCCGAATTTTGCACGCGCCCGTCGGTCAGGTCGGTTTTTGTGGCGCGCGGTCAGTCATTGCTGGATGAGCTTTTCAAGGAGGTTTCCGGCAAAAAAATTTCAGCCGTCCGCTTTGGGCGCGAGGGTGATGTTGCTTACTGTGAAAATCTGCTCATCGAAAACGGCACGGCGCATGCGACCATCCCGCTCGCCGGGAAAAACCACGAATTCGCTTTTCAAGCCACGGTCTCGCTCCATATTTCAAACCTGCTCGGTGCCATTGCGGTGGGTATAAAGGAAGGAATACCCATTGATGCGATCCAGAAAGCGGTTGTTTCATTTCCCGGAATTTTGCGCCGGATGGAAAAGTTGGGAACTATCGGCGGCGTCCCGGTATATTCCGATTACGCGCATCACGCGACGGCGGTGCGGGAAACGTTGGATGCATGCCGAAACATTTGGCCGGGTGCTAAAATCGCCGCCATCTTTGAGCCGCATGAGCGCCTGCGGACCTCGCGCCTGCGGGTGGAATACCAAAACGCATTTTCGTCAGCCGACAAAATAGCGCTTTTGCCGGTGTACGATCCGAAAGGAAGGGAGCGGGCGGACATATCGCCGGAAATGTGCGATCTCTCGATTTTCGGGGATGCCCAGTGTCTTTCCGACTATGCCGCTGCGATTGCGTGGGCAGAAACATTCGCGCGTGAAAATCCGGGGGGCGTGATTATTGTGATGGGCGCGGGACCGGTTGACGGGGCGTTCAGGAATATTTTGAAGAAATAGAGGCATTGCGCGTTTTGGAAAATCGTCATACCATAAGAACGGCTCTCTTAGGAGGTCCCATGCCACAACAGCAGCAGATTGGACAACAGCGACAAGCGCAAATTCCGGGCACCGCGCAGACAGGCGAATTTACAAGATGCTTTGTTTGCGACACTCCGCTTGTCGGCGGAATCGGCAAGTATATCGGCGACGGCAAATGGGTGTGCAATCCCGGTTCTCGGGATTGCTATAATACGGCAGTCGAGGAAGGCATTGTGACGAACAAGTAACTTTCGGCATCCGCCGCTGCCATCCGGTCGCGGCTTTTTTATGATAAAATTGGCTTATGAAAATCGCGATTCTCGGTTTTGGTAAAGAGGGGATTTCGGCACTTCGTTTCTTGAAACGCCAGCGCGAATATCGCGGTGCGGAAATTTGGGCGCTTGATAAGAATGAAAATTTGAAATTGCCGCACGGGATTTTTTCCCAAACCGGCGAACATTATTTGCGCGGTCTTGGGCGGTTTGATTTGATTGTCCGTTCGCCCGGGATCCGTTATCATCTTCTGGAAATCCAGGCGGCGATAAAAGATGGCGTTAAAGTCACGAGTCCGACGAAATTGTTTTTTGAAAAATGCCCGGCGCGGATTATCGGCGTGACGGGCACCAAGGGGAAGGGGACGACTTCGACGCTGATTTACAGGATCCTGAAGGCGGACAGAAAAAAAACTTTTCTTGCCGGCAACATCGGCAAGCCGGCGCTTGATATTTTGCCCAAGCTCGACAAGAAATCATGGATTGTCCTTGAAATGTCAAGTTTTCAGTTGGTGGATCTCAAGCAAAGCCCGCATATCGCCGCGGCTTTGATGATAACCTCCGAGCATCTCGATTGGCATCGGAATGCCCGCGAGTATCGGGATGCGAAGGCGAACATCGTCCGTTTTCAATTGGCACGAGACTTTGCCGTGCTCGCGCGAGATTATCCGGCGAGCCTGGCGTTTCGGCGACTAACAAAAGCAAAAGTTCTTATGTTTTCTCGGCGATCGAAGATTAATAAGGGCATCCGCGTCGAAAACGGCGTTTTTGTCTTTTTCAGCGGTCGTCGAAAAGAACAAATTTGTGACGTTGGTCGGTTGCAGATACCCGGCGAGCACAATTGGGAGAACGTCGGCGCGGCAATCACCGTGGCGAAGATTTTGAAAATCCCAAATGCGGTGATTGCGAAAACGGTTTATGGTTTTAAAGGTTTGGAACACCGGCTCGAATTCGTTGCTGAAAAAAAAGGCGTCAGATATTACAACGACTCCTACGCCACGACGCCGGAGACGAGCATTGCTGCGATTCAGGCGTTCCATGAGCAAAAGATTTTGGTTTTGGGCGGCTCATCAAAAGGCAGCGATTTTACGGGGCTTGGCAGGATCATTTCAAAATCAAAAACCATCAAAGGAATCGTCGGCATCGGCGTCGAATGGCCGCGGATCAAGGCGGCGATACAAGGGAGAAGGGAGAAGGGAGAAGGGAGAAGGATAAAGATTGTTGAAGGATGCAAAAACATGAAGCAGATCATCCGCGCGGCGAATTCGATTGCCGAGCCGGGCGATGTGGTTTTATTGTCTCCCGCCTGCGCCTCGTTCGGGATGTTCAAAAATTATAGCGACAGGGGAAGGCAGTTCGAGGAAGTGGTTAGAAAGCGTGGATTCCCGCCTTCGCGGGAATGACAGGAAGAAAAAAGACAGGCGCTGGATTTTGAAGACCGTGGATTTTAAAGACCGTCTTCGCGGAGCACCGCGAAGACGGTCTTCTCATTCCAAAAAGAAGCGAGCAGGGATGGTTTGAAAAAATGAAAAGTGGGCTTTGCGGACATTCGTCTGCGCCATGGCCGCAAAGCCCACTTTTCATTTTTTCATTTTCTTTCCTCGAGCTTCACATTCACGCTCATCGGCTCGCCGTTCCTTAAAATCGAAAGCTTAATGATGTCGCCTACGTTCAAGTTTTCCAAATAATCCTGGATCGGGTGCTCGCGGTCGAGCTTTTGCCCGTTCAATTCTATGACGATGTCCTTTTCCTGCACGCCGGCCTTGTCTGCGGGACTGCCGGGCACGACGCCGTGGTCATGTTCGCTCTCGCGGAAGACGAGCGCGCCGTGATCAACGGACAGATGCATTTTTTCTTTCAAGCTTTCGTCTATCATGAGATAGCGTAAGCCGAGCAGCGGACGACGGATGCGGCCGAACTTTTTGAGGTCGTCGAGGTCGCGCCGCGCGGCGTTCACCGGAATCGCGAAGCCGATGCTCTGCGCACCTGAGACGATGGCGGCGTTCACGCCGACGATCGCGCCGTCCTTGTCCACGAGCGGCCCGCCGGAGTTGCCGGGGTTGATCGCGGCATCGGTCTGGATGAGCCCGCGCATTTCCTGCACCGGCGCGTTCGGCTCCGATTGCGCGGTGATCGAGCGCGAGAGGCCGGAAATAATGCCCTTTGAGACGGTGTTCTTAAAGAGCCCCAGTGCGTTCCCAATTGCGATGACCGTCTGGCCGAGTTCGAGCCGCGTCGCATCGCCGAGCCGGAGCGCCGGAAGTCCGCCCGCCTCAATTTTCAAAATGGCGACGTCGTTCACCGGGTCGCGCGTCAGAATTTTTGCCGGGAAGCGCCGGTTGTCATTCAAGATGACTGTATACTCGGCGTTTGAGTCGCTGATCACGTGCTTGTTGGTCAGCACGAGCCCGCTTGCGTCAACGATGCATCCTGGCCGCCGCCGATTTCCACCATGCCGCGGGTGTCCACCATCGAGTCCGGGATATCCAGCTTCTTTTTCCCGTCCGGTCCGGCCGGCAAAAACGGATAGAGCTCCTTCGGCAGTTCGCGCTCCAAGTCCTCAAGCTTCTTTGCGATCGCGATTGAAACCACCGAGGGCATCGTCTTGCGGATTATTTTGATGATATCTTTGTCGTCCATCCCGTAGAAGCAGATCGCGATATGCGGTTTAAATATGATTTGTTTTTAAAACAACTTTGTGTAGTGCCCAGCTTCCCCATCGGCCACGCGATCGCGGCTTCTAACGGGATCCATAAGTTCATTGTAGCACGCTGGCAGGCGTGGATTCGAACGAATCTACAAATGGTAGATGAAAATTGTCGTCCCGACTCGGTAATCAGGCTGCGGGATGTTGCCCATGCCGGGCTTCGGCGGACGCAATGCCGTGAGCCATGAATATTCGTCCTGCGGATTGCGCGTCTGCACGCCGGCGAGCGGCTGGATTGCTCCCTCGAGTTGATTTATGGATATGGCGAACCAGTGGATATTTTGGCCGGCTGGATTTCCTTTTGAGGATGACCAGTGAACTTCTTTTGATCCAAGATAATATTGCGGATTCCCGCCGCCGAAATAATCCACGGCAATCTTGTCCACTTCGGGGTGCGCATTTACCCACGATTGCAACCGCAGCAGGTCCTGCCCCCAATCGTAGTTCGAATCGGTA
>CAVUWW010000039.1:0-19789 GCA_963745135.1 uncultured bacterium
GGGAGAAGGAGCGGAAAATATCGTTGATGAGATTGGACAAAAGAAAAAATTGCCGCTAGCGAGGTTCATCTATGCGCTTGGAATCATCCATGTCGGCGAGGAAACCGCAGTGACGCTTGCGCGAAGCATCAAATGGCAAATATCAAGCGGCAAGTTGCAAATAAAGGATATTCTTCATACTTTTCAAAGGATTTCAATTGAAGATTTACAAAAAGTTCAGGACATTGGGCCGAAAGTGGCGCAGAGCATCTACGATTGGTTCCGCGAGCCGAGAAACGTAAAATTTTTGGAACGCCTTGAAAAAGCCGGTGTAGAAGTGGAGTTCCAACCTCCAACATCCAAGCTCCAAGCTCTTTTTGGAAAATCATTCGTCCTTACGGGATCCCTCGAATCCATGAGCCGCGAAGAGGCAAAGGAAAAAATCCGCGATCTCGGCGGCGACGCTTCCGAAAGCGTTAGCAAAAAGACGGATTACCTCGTAGCCGGTTCCGAACCGGGGTCAAAGTTCGAGAAAGCAAAGAAGCTGGGGGTGAAGATTATTGACGAGAAAGAGTTTATTAAACTGCTTGAATAAAGGTGAGGGAAAATAAAACGGCACGGCAACATTTTGGTGAACTCGTCTGCGCGCGAGCCAAAACGTTGCCGTGCCGTTTTATTTTCCTGAGGCTTGCATTTGCCGCATTGCCGGATTATGATTTCTCTCATGGTCCAATCCGGCAACCAAAGCTATCTGGCAAAAAAGGCATATGAGATTGCCTATGCGGTTTTTCGGATTGTGCCCAAGGTTTTGGACGGGACGCTTTCCCAAAAAATGACCGCCGAAGCCACGGAACTTTTGGTGGGCGTTGCCGGCGAAAATCATCATCAAGCATTAAAGTCATTGGAAATCCTCAATTACCTCGTAAAATTTGGGATTGACTTGAATTTCATAAGTTTTATGAATGGCGACGTGCTTATTCGGGAAATCAGCAATTTTGAGGCATCAATTGCCGAATCAATCAATGCGGCAAATGAAGATGTGGATATTTCCGGGATTTTTACCGTCGATGCCCAAGAAGTTCGTCATTCCGAGCGGCGCGAGGAATCCTCTCTTCCGCAGAAAGGATCCTTCGCCGTCGCTTCCTACTCCGCCGAAGCGATTTCAAATACCCTTTCCGTTTCCGAAGACGGTCTTCCGAAGAGTCTTCCGAAGACGGTCTTCCCAAAACCGAAGACCGTCTTCGGAAGACCGTCTTACTCGGTTACGAAGGGAGGAGAAACTATGGCGGTCAAGCCAGGGATGACAGAAAAATCCGGCAATATCATCAAGTCAGGAATGCGGCAAATTGCCATTCTGGACAGAATCCGGCAATCCGGCAATTGCCGTTTAAGGGATATCCAGGAGATTTTGCCGGATTGCAGCGAAAGGACGATAAGGTACGATCTGGAAGACCTCATTGAGAGGAATATAATCGAGCGCACCGGCAACGGCGGTCCGTCGGTTTCCTATAGGATCCGGCAAATGGCGGCATAGCCAGCTTCCAGCTCCCAGAGTCCAGCTATCGGCCATTTCTGGGTAACTTTTCTCTTCACCTTCCCGTTATCTCTAGCGTCCCCAAGTGAATGCTTGCAGAATTAGTGCTTTGGGGCTATCATGGTTTGTATGAGCAAATGATTCAGTGTGAGGCTGAATCGTTGGCGGTTTTGGTGGAAAGCAGTCTTTTTGCACCACCAAAATGACCAATGACCCTCGCCTGAAAGCGAGTTTTTTATTAATTCGGTCTTCTGTTGCCAGCTGTTGGCTGGCAGCCGGAAGCTGCGATAGCTATCGATCCCGTTTTCATCGTCCGCTTCGTTTGCGTAACCTCCCGCCTTCAACCTCACAAGAAGTCGGTCGGCGAGGCTCGCTCGCAGAGCGGCACATTCGCAAGCCGAAGCAGAGCGGTGAAAATGGTCCCTGAACTAGGTTTTTTCGGGTATCCGGCGCCAGGTCTCTGGCACCCGACACCCACTCAAGGTCGACGGCACTTGCATCCATAACGGATGCAAAGGTCGACACTCAAATAAATAAAGAATAACTTAAAAATGAGCAAAAAATTAGTTTCGATAGCGCTCACCGCCACCACTATTTTGTGGATGGTCGGCGCGTCTGTCCTCCCTGTGGCGGCAAACGCCCAATCTACGACTAGCATTCAGGCGCAGATTCAGGCATTGCTTACGCAGATTGCCCAGCTCCAGGCTCAATTGGGCGGCAGTTCCTCTAATGGAACATCAGTGTCATACTCCTTCACCAGGGACCTCACCATTGGTTCAAGGGGCGCTGACGTTACCGCCCTCCAGCAGCTCTTGATCAACAAGGGCTACCTGACTGCCGTTTCCGCTCCGACCGGGTATTTCGGCGTGCTGACTAAAGCAGCGGTCGCCGCGTTCCAGGCAGCGAACGGCATCAAGCCTACGGCTGGCTACTTTGGTCCCATAACCAGAGCGTTTGTTAATTCGATGAATGTCGGTGCGACCGGTGCGACTGGCGCGACCGGTGCGACTGGCGCGACCGGTGCAACTGGCGCGACTGGCGCGACCGGTGTTGTCGCTCCCGCCACCGGCCTTTTGGTCGGCACGGCTTCCGACAACCCGGGTTCCGGCTCGCTCGTCTCGGGTGCGGCTCGCGTCCCGGTTCTCGCAGTGAACTTCACGGCGGGCAATGCGGGCGGAGTTACGCTCACGGGCGTCAATTTCCAGAAGACCGGCGTTGTCTCTGACAACACGATCTCCGGCGCTTACCTTACCCAGAACGGCAAGGTGGTCGCGCAGTACAATTCCATCAACCAAGGGGTGATCAGCTTCTCCGGCTTGAGCTTGTCCATTCCGGCAGGCCAGACCGTGGAACTGAAGCTCGCGGTTGACACTTCGGGCGGCACGGCCGGAAACACGGTCGGTTTCGCGCTGACTTCCGCTTCCAACGTTTCGGCGATGGATGCGAACAACAATGCGGTAACCCCGAACGGCAACTTCCCGTTGAACGGCGGCTCGTTTACCTTCACGACCGTCAGCAATCCTTACCTCGCGTCCTTGACCATTACCTCGTCTTCCATCGGAACCCAGGTGACGGCCGGCACGCAGGACAATCTTGTTGGCGCGTGGACCTTCTCGGGCCAGAACAGCAAGATTTGGCTGGAGGGCCTCAACTTCCATGTTATCGGATCGGCTAACAAGTCCGACCTCCGCAACGTGAAGCTGATGATTAACGGCACGCAGGTTGGCGCGACGCTCGCGACCGTCAATTCTGACGGCACGGCTTACTTTGACGCTTCAGCGGCTCCGGGCGTTTTGAACACGGGTTCGAACAACGTCCAGCTTTTCGCCGACGTCATGGGCTCGCCTTCCTATAACTTCCAGTTCGAAATCTTGAACAGCTACGATGTGTATGCGGTTGACAGCCAGTACAACACGCCGATCACGGTGACGAATACTGGCGGCGTCGGCACGCAGGTCGTGATTCAGCAGGGCCAGATAACGGTCACGCAGGATACGAACACGCCGACCGGCAACATCGCGAAGGGGCAATCTCAAATTACCTTGGCGAAGTACGACATCTATGCGGCGGGCGAAGCGGTGAAAGTCAAATGGTTGACTTTCGAACTCACCTTCGGTGCGGCGACGACTACGGTCTCGAACGAGGTGAAGAATGTTGCGTTGGTTGACGATGCGGGCGGCCAGGTCGGTTCAACGATCAACACGCCTCCGCAAACCAGCACCACGTGCGACAATAACGGATCCGGCGCCACGGCGGGTTGGACTAGCGGCGGAACGACCGGATCGGTCTACATTGACTGCTTCGGCACTTCCGCCTCGCCGATCAACTACGTGATTCCGGCGAACACGACGCGCGTCCTGTCGCTCAAGGCTGACATCCAGTCAACTGCCGACTTCTCGGCCATAACGGCCAGCTTGGCCGGTAACATAGGCAACTTGCAGGGCTTGACCTCGAGCGCCACCGGCAAATCGGGACAGGCGTCCGGCAGCACGCTTTCGCTTGCAAGCGCTTCTCTCACGGTTTCCAAGAACAATGCTCTGGGCACCCAGTCCATTGCGGCGGGATCAACCAACCAGAGAATCGGCTCGTACACGCTTTCCGCTTCTACGGCTGAAGGCGTTAACGTATCGAACTTGGGCATCCAGTCCGATGGGCAGTACTTCCAGAACTTGAAAGTGATGATTAACGGCGCGCAGTTCGGCACGACCGTCGGCTCGGTTGCCTCGGGGAGCATCTACACGTTCTCGGGCACTCCGTTCAACATTCCGCTTGGCGGATCGGTGAACGTTGATGTCTACGCGGATACGCTGTCCTCGGCATCAACGGCGGGTACGATTTCTCCGGCAACCATCTTGACGGGACTTTCCGGAACCGGCCAGATCTCGTACACGGCGATCTCGCTCACGAGTTCCGTGAACGGCCAGAACCTGACCTTCGGCACCGGCGCGACGATCACGGTTTCGGCTGATTCGAGCCAGCCTCCGGCGGGGCAGGTCGTCATGGGTTCCACGGGGAACGCCTTGGCGGTCTTCCGCTTTGCGGAGACCTCGAACATCGCGAACGTGAATGTTACGGATTTGACGGTCAAGGAATCCTCGACGGTCGCGACCTCTCCGTTCAGCAACTTGACGATGTGGAACGGTTCGACGTTGCTCGGCACGGCGGTTCCGGTCTCGGGGCTGACGACAACTGTCACTGCGGGCGCGAGTGCGGTGAATTCCACGGGTACGATTTCATTGAGTGCCCCTTCAGGCAACAATACCACCACTCAGAATACCGCTTACATTACGATTGGTAGCGCTAATCAGCTTGTCATCAATGTCCCGGCAAATGATACGAGTTCAACGGCTGCTTCGGCGATAGCTGCCGCTATAACCGCCGCCAGTTCCACCGTTCACGCGACGGCTGCATCAAATGCTAGCTCGGTAGTCTTGACGGCTGTTGGTCCGTTGGCTGGCTCGGTGGGCAGCGGTACGTTGGTGAGCTTCTTCTTCAATTCTGCAAACGCGAGCACGACGTTCTCTACGTCAACTATGACCCTTGAGGGCGGTGTTGATGCCGGCACGTCCACCGTAACAACTTCGACCAATAGTGGTGTCTACGCATTCCACTTTGCGAGTCCGATCGTCGTTCCGCAGGGCAATTCGACGTTGGTCACCTTGAAGGGTGATGCGAATGCCTTCACTGCGGGCAACGCGGCGGACAACAGCAAGACGTATGTCGTAATCACGGCGACGAGTTCCGTGACGGCGCTCGTGCAGGGCAGCTCTCTGGGGGTAACGGTTTCCTCCGTGAGCGGCGCGAACGGCAACCTGCAGACGCTGTTGCGCAGCACGGCAACGGTGACTGGTTCGCCCATCGCGCAGACCAGCAAGGGACCGTCAGCCCAACTTGGCACGATCACCATTACGGCGAACAGCGCCGGCGCGGTGGACTTGGGTACCTTGATACTCACCTTCAGCGGCACCGGGATGTCCGCCGCGTCTTCTGCGTTTGCAAACACGGTGGTCCTCAAGAATTCGGGCGGGGTGGATGTGAAGACCGCGAACGGTGCATCAAGCACGGTGTCCGGTACCGCCTCCTGCACGATTGAATGGGACTTCCCGAATCCGACATCAACGGTATCAGGGCAAAATCCGTTGGTCGTTTCAGCTGGTCAGAGCGTAACGTTGCAGCTCTGGGGCGAAACCGACGACATTCCTGCCATTACTTCGCAGCAAGAATCGCTCTCGGCGAGCATCCAGTACACGACCAGTACCATGTATTGGGACGCGACAGATGCTTCGTCTACCCAGATAAATCTTCCGATCACGGCGGTTCCGATAACGGTAACGTCGCTCTCGTGGGGTACGGGACAGTAGGCTAGCGTAGTTCGCGCGTCGCTTGTGACCTCGCGCGGGCTTGCCCTCCCAAATTTCTTTCGAGAAATTTGGCGAGGGTGAAAAAACAAAACCAGCCCGAAAGGGCTGATTTTGTTTTGGAGGAAAACCACTTTTTTCCATCCCCATCCCCGACCCTTAATTTCCGCCCCTTGCGCGTCTTTTTTGTCTTTATCAGCGGTCGCTGATAACGTCAGTTTTTAATCTTTTTTTAATCTTTTTTTAATGTCGCGGTGCTATACTGGCATGCATGAAAAAATGCAGCGAAAAAACCTTGGCTCTTTTAGAGGCAATTGCCGACATTGCATCGCAATCTGCCACTATAGCCGAAACGTGCTTTACTCCCGGCCTTATTCTTTACAAAGATATCTGGGAGCGGTTTCGCCAGATCGAGCGCAGGAAAATTGCCGCCAAAGAGAGACGGCGTCTGAAAGCCCGCTTTTATCAGATGGTTCGCCGCCTGAAAGAAAGCGGCATCATTGAAAAAAGAGGAGTTGGGTTGATTTTGACGGCACTTGGCCAAAAGAAGCTGGCAGACCTGGCGGATTATTACCGGAACAAGCAATCAATTCGTTCGTATAAGGAACTTTCAAGAAAGACCGGGAAAGCGATAGTGATCATTTTTGACATACCCGAAGAATGGAAGTGGAAGCGGGATTGGTTCCGCGCCGTGCTCGTTGAACTGGGTTTCGCCATGCTGCAGAAAAGCGTATGGAAAGGGGAATACGCAATTCCGGAGCAATTGCTCACCGACCTTAAGAAGCTTCTCACTTTTGCCGTATGTGAAATTTTTTACCATAGAAAATATGGTCGAGATTTAGTTTTTGTCTTTATCAGCGACCGCTGATAAAAACAAAAAATCGATTGGATATTGAGAAAGGCCTCATCAAATTGATTTTTGGGTTTCACTGACCCGCTTCCGTTTTCTGATACACCGTCTTCGAAATGTCCGCGATCACGTTCTCCATCGTCGGCAAACTCGATGCCCCGCGGGTCATTACACACAAAAGATAGGGGTGGTTCGGCGCGTACACGATGCCGCAGTCATGGGCTCGTGCTCGGTCGTAACACCGCCGCTTTGGATGTCGACGAGGCCAAGTTTGTGCGAAACGGTCGTCGAAGCGGGCACGCCCGCCGCGAGCCCCTCGGTGAACGACGATTCACTCATCAATTCAAGCGCCTTCTCCGAATAGTCGTGAGAAAGGTAGGTGGCGTTGTAAAGAATACGGAAGAGAATGGCGATTTGCCGCGGCGTGACCAAATCGAGGTTCGCGACCGTCGCGTTGTCGTTCACGGGGATCTGCAGGTCGCCGTACACATTCTGCAGGATGCTTTGATCTATGTTTTCATACAGCAGTTGCGCGGCGTTGTTGTCGGAATATTTGATCATGTAACCAATGAGCTTGTCCACGGTGTACGTTTGGCCCGGGACAATCGCCTCCGTTGGTTTGATGTCCTGCGTGTCGTTCAGGTCCTGGCTGCCGGTGGGGAACGCGATCGTTTTTTGGAGGATGTCGGGCGAGGTCTCCGCGAGCTCATAATACGCCATCATGATCGGGATCTTGCCCAAGCTCGAGGGATAATATTTGTCGTCCTTGTAGGTTTCGGACCATTGGTTTGTTGAAAAATCGGCGAAATAGGTCGAGGCCTTGCTGATGTCGCCGGCCTGCTCATGCCGCTCGATTGTCGCATGGATGGCGTTGCTCATTGACTGGTCTTCGGGAACGACGCCTGCGGCGGTGAAATTGCAGGAAAGGAGCGGGCTGATAAATTGGTAGCCCGGAAGGCGGAGCGGCGTTGGCGTCAGCCCCGTCGGCGGCTTGAGAAACCAGCCGGCGGCGAAGCCCGCAACGGATGCGGCTGCCGCAATGATCCAGAATTTCCAATTCTGATTTTTTTTCGGCGCGGGGGCAGGGTTGGAACCGTTCATGCTATTGATTTTACGCCGTTTTTTGGGTTTTTGCCCTGTGGATAACTTCAACTGTAGGTTTTCGGGATAAAGGAATACAATTTTAGGTAATATCCGGGTCGTAGAACAACCATTGATACGAATAAGATTTTGCGTTGGATTCAGGTTCATCCAGCAATTGAATGCTTTTAGGTCGATGCCTGAAGAAAAGCCCGGTCAAGTTCGCACAAAAAAGTCGTCATAAAAAATTAACAAATAAATTTCAAACCCAATACCATGAGAGACAAAAGTTTGTTTTCTAAAAAAGCAACCGCATTCCTTACGTCCTTCGGCTTCGTCGTCGCGGTCGTAGGCGTGTCCGTTGCCCTTGCGGCAGTCACAATCAGCAATACCGGCATCACGGGCGATTCCGCGTTCACCGGTCTTACGGGAGTGGCATCCGCCACGATCGACTTGGGCGCAGGCACGCTCTCGCTCCAGACGGCGAGCAACAGCCCCATTACTGCGGGCACAGGCCTCTTCGCGATCGGCGGGGCTTTGAACGTCACGGGCACCGTGACTGTCGCCGCGAACGGGTCGTCGCTCAAATCATTTTCATTCACGACCGCCACCTCGACCGGCGCAGTTAACTTCGGCGGGAGCGAGAATGTGACCGGCACCATTACCGTTTCTTCGAACGCTTTCCTTGGCGGGACGCTGAACGTCACCTCAACACTAAATGTCAGCGGCTCCTCAACGTTCCGAGGTCCGATTACCGTCACGAGCACGGCTCCAGATACCGTGAGCAACTGCGGCACGAGTCCCACGAGCACAGGTGTGTTCGGGGTGGGGCGGATAGTTACCGGCAACGATGCTTCATCAACGTGCACGGTCACCTTTGGGACGCCTTTCGCGTATAAGCCTGTCTGCGTGGTCACGAGCGAGGCCACGACGACGACCTCCACCGTTTATGCGGTGACTTCCCGCGACGAACTCACTCACTATTTCCACGGTTTCCTCCACTTGGTTCAAATCGAACACGATCGACTATATTTGCATCGGCAATTAGACGGATAAGGCAATAGGACGAATAGGGCAAATGGGACGGATAGGATCCATGAGACCTATTCGACCTAGCAATTATCCGCCAAGCTTAAAACCATGCAAAATATAATTCAAAAAACCATCTCGTGGGCAGTTGTCGCATTGTGCCTGGCCGTTTTCGGGGTCGCCGCGTGTAAAGCTTCTGCCACTCCTCCGGTCAGCTTCACCGCGAACACGCCAATTCCCCTCACCTCCGCAGGCATCAGCCTGACCGTCATTTCCGGCTCGATGGCGGATTCGGTGGTCGTGAACGCGGGGAACATCGTGGTTTCGATGTCGAGCTCGACGGGAGGGACATTCACCATCACTTCTCCTCAATCCATCACCGTTTCGACGGGCGGCAGCGGCGGCAGCGACAGCGTTTCCTGTTATATCGGCACCGAGACCGATGTGATCACCCAATCAAGCGGTTCTGAAGTATTCACCCTTACTCCAAGTGGCTCTGCTTGCAACAACGGTTCCTCTGGCGGGGGCAGCGGGGGCGGGCTTCCTTCATCGGATGTCGGCGTTTCCATGGCGGTTGACAATGAGAACCCCCAGCCCGGCAGTACCATCCACTACACCGTAACCGCTTCCGTGCTTGGTCCTTCGGCATCGCCGAGCGTTACAGTCCAGGACAATTTGCCCGTGGGGCTTACGTTCGTTTCCGCAACGCCGTCGGCGGGGTCGTTCAATGCTTCGAATGGGGTGTGGGCGGTGGGCGGCCTGTCGGCGAATGGCACTGCAACGTTGGTGATTGCCGCAACGGTCAATCCGGGAACGGCCGGCCAGGCGATTACGAACAACGCCGTGATTTCCGAGAGCGGGGCGGTTGATACCAATAGCTCGAACAACACCGCAACCCAGGTGGTTACGGTTGCGAGCGTTACCACAACGGCTGCGGGCACGACGAGCAGCGGCGGCGGCGGAGGCGGCGGCGGATCCTCGCTGTCGGTCTCCCCGGTAACAGCAACGCCTACGGTGGCCGCGCCTTCCGCCTTGTCCCAACAAGCGCTTCAGGCGCAACTCAACACGCTCATCGCGACATTGCGCGCGCTTATCGCCCAAGCGACCGCAGAGGGGATATCGTTGCCGGCCGGCGTGCAGCAATTCGCTGGATCGGGCACTGCGGCTGCGTTCACGGAAGATCTCTCTTTTGGCATGACCAACGCGCAGGTGAATTCATTGCAACTTTTCCTCATCAGCCGGAATACGGGGCCGTTGGCGGCAAAATTGGCCGCAAATGGCGCGAGCGGTTGGTTCGGACCGCTTACCGAGAGCGCATTAAAGGAGTTCCAAAAGAGCGTTGGCATCTCGGCAACCGGCTATTTCGGCCCCAAGACGAGAGCGTACGTGAATTCGCTGAACTTGTAGGCGGGGTTGGGAGGTAATTCTACAGCCGAAGACGGTCTTCTTGGAGATTTGAAGACCGTTTTCGGCATCTTCGGCGATTTCGGCGATTTGACTAAATGCCGCCATACCTGCTATAATGCCAATGAATGAAGTGCGCACGTACCTTAGCGACGACGTCGCCTAAGGCATGTCCCACACAGTTCTGTTTGGCCAAAACCCCCGAAAGGGGGTTTTGGTTTTACGCGTCGTTTGACTTTTTGAAAATCGATGTGATATAATTTATCTCATGGAACAGCCTCGAATCATTCAATTTTTCATCGAAAAAGCGGAGGAGGGCGGCTATTATGCGCAGGCCGCTCTTTTTCCAATTTTTACCCAAGGCGAGACGCTCGACGAAATCGTAGAAAACATTCAGGAAGCCGTTGATGTCCATTTTGACCCCGCCGAGGCGAAAAAGCCCGTGCTCGTCAACTTTGAATTGCCGGCGGCCGCGTAATTCCCAATGCCCCGCAAACTCCGGATCATGTCCGGGAAAGAAGCTGTAAAAATACTGGAACAGTACGGTTTTATGGTCACTCGGACGAAAGGAAGCCATGCCCGTTTAACGCTGAAGATGGCGCACCGGGAAGCGGTGCGCATCAGCATCCCGCTCCATCCGGAGTTGAAGCGTGGGACGTTGCGAGGCATCGTTTCGGAGTTGGAAAAGCATATTTCTTCGGAGAATCTGGAAAACGATTTTTATAATCAGTAAATGACTTGTGAGGTCATGATATACTAATAGGGAACCCGCCGAGCCGCGAAGGGGGACTTATCCCAGCACTCATTCAATATCGCCCAAGGAACTGGGAGTAGAGCACTCATTCAACACAAACAGAATTGGAGGTCACCACTCCCAGTTCCTTGGGCGCGACGGAAAATGAACATAAATATAAAAAAAGGCATCGACCTGACTCCGGCGCTCGAGACCTATATCAAGAAGAAACTTCTGCCGCTCGTGAAGTTCGTGAAGCCGTTTGATGAAACGGGCGAGGCGGCGATTTGGCTCGAGGTTTCCCGCACGACGAAACACCACAGAAAAGGCGAGGTCTATTTTGCGGCGGTGGATCTGCGCCTGCCAAAGAAGATCATCCGGGCGGAGGCGTACGCCGAGGATGTCCGGAAGGCGATTGACGAGGCGAAGGATACGCTGCGGCTGGAGATTAAGAAATACAAGACGCAGTTTTTGAAAACGGTGCGGGGGAGGAAAGGATGAAAATTCTCATTGTCATTCCGGAATTTCGAGTCTTCGAGAAATATCCGGAATCCAGGTTTCTGGATCCCGCATCAAGTGCGGGATGACAGAGCAGTTTTCATTCGGCGCCATCCGGGATTTCCCGCGCGGCGTTTTTTGTTGGCAAAAAGTGAAGAAAAGCAATATAATCGGGAGGCGATCATCATACGTCATTCTGAGCCATCAGGCGAAGAATCTCATAATTCATGAGATCCTTCGCTTTCGCTCAGGATGACGGGAGATACTCATGTTTGAAGGCCTCAAAAAAATGTTCGGCGGGAATCCACTCGCGGCACTTGAAGAAAAAGTGTTGGAGATTAACGCGCTCGAAACAGAAATTGCGTCACTGAGCGATGACGAGCTGAAAACGGAAAGTGTAAAGCTGAAGGAACGGCTCGTGGTGCATGAGGATGGTCAGCCTGGCGAATCGCTCGACAACATTCTCCCACGCGCTTTTGCGCTCGCGCGCGAGGCGGCGAAGCGGACTCTGGGCCAACGGCCCTTTGACGTGCAGTTGCTTGGCGGACTGGTCCTGCATCAGGGCGCGGTGGCGGAGATGATGACGGGCGAAGGGAAAACGCTCGCGGCCGTGGCGCCGGCCTACTTGAATGCGCTCGCGGGGAAAGGCGCGCACGTCGTTACGGTGAACGAGTACCTGGCGCGGCGCGACGCGGTCTGGATGGGGCAGATCTACCGTGCGCTCGGGATGAGCGTTGCGTGCTTGGTTCCGAACGCGGCTTTCATGTATGATCCGCAATATAAGGCGCCGGAGGAAGGAAAGAGAGCAGCAGCGCAGAATCCCGAAGAGTCGAAGCTGCTCGACAAGGAGCGCGACACGACCGGCAGCTTCTTGGTTCAGCAGGAATTTTTGCGCCCGATTACGCGGCGCGAAGCGTACCAGGCGGACATCACGTACGGCACGAACCATGAGTTCGGTTTTGATTATCTCCGCGATAATCTGGCGTACCAGCTCGAAGGCCAAGTCCAGCGCGAGCATTACTTTGCGATCATTGACGAGGTGGACAGCATTTTGGTCGACGAGGCGCGTACGCCTTTGATCATCGCGGCGCCGGACGCGCAGTCGAGCGATTTTTACAAGACCTTCGCGCGCGTGGCGGCGAGCTTGAAGCCGGAGGAGGATTATGAAGTTGACGAGAAGCGCAAGGCGGCGATGGTGACGGATGCCGGCGTCGAGAAGGTCGAGAAAATGATCGGCGTGCAGAACATTTACGCGCCGGAGAACATCCGCCTCGTGCACTATCTTGAGGAGAGCATCAAGGCGCAGGCACTCTTCCATCGCGACAAGGAGTACGTCGTGCGGAACGGCGAAGTCGTCATCGTGGACGAGTTCACCGGCCGCATGCTCGTCGGGCGGCGCTACCAGGCGGGGCTGCACCAGGCGATTGAGGCGAAGGAAGGCGTCGCGGTGAAGGACGAGTCGCGGACGTACGCGAAGATTTCCGTGCAGAATTATTTCCGAATGTACAAGAAAATTTCCGGCATGACAGGCACGGCGCAGACGTCGGCGGAGGAATTTTTCAAAGTGTACCAGTTGGAAGTCGTGAGCATCCCGCCGAACCGGCCACTCGTGCGCAAGGACTTGAACGACCTTATCTATAAAAATTTTAAGGCGAAAGTGGACGCGGTGGTGAAGGAAGTTGCGGAGAGGCAGAAAAAAGGCCAGCCCGTTTTGCTCGGCACGACTTCGATCGCCAAAAATGAAATTTTTGACGCGGCGCTGTCGCAGGCGGCGATCCAGCACGAGGTTCTGAACGCGAAGAACAACGAACGCGAGGGCGCGATTATTGCACAAGCCGGGCGGCCGGGCGCGGTGACGGTCGCGACGAACGTCGCCGGCCGCGGCGTGGACATTCTGCTTGGCGGCAATCCGCCGACGGCGGGGGAGTCGCGGAAGGTGCTCGATGCCGGCGGCTTGCACGTCATCGGCACCGAGCGGCACGAGGCGCGCCGCATCGACAACCAGTTGCGCGGCCGCGCGGGGCGGCAAGGCGACCCGGGTTCGACGCAGTTTTTCCTGTCGCTCGAGGACGACCTGATGCGCATCTTTGGCGGCGAGCGGATGAAATCATTAATGGAGCGGTTCGACCTGCCGGACGACCAGCCGATGGAGTTTAAAATGGTGACGAGCGCCGTCGCGCAAGCGCAGGAGAAAGTGGAAGGAGCGAACTTCGACCTCCGCAAGCATCTGCTCGAATACGATGACGTGCTGAACAAGCAACGTTCGGCGGTCTATAAAAGGCGGCAGGAGATTTTGGGAACGCTCGACAAAGCCGGCGTCGAAAATCTCATCAAAGACGCCGTGCTAGGGTATTTCGACGCCGCGTTCGAAGGTTCCCTTCTGGGCGAAGGGAACCTTCAAGGAGAAGAAATCGAAAAAGCATTCAAGGAAGTCGGTCTTTTGCCTATACCCTATACCCTAGACCCTAGACCCGAATCCCTCGACGGCTACCGCAAAATCCTCGAACAAAAATCCACCGAGGTCGCCGAGCACCCGATGGCGCGGAACCAGTTATTGAGCGTCCTCGACATGCTTTGGATGAACAACCTCGAAGACCTTGAGGCGTTGTCCGAATCCGTCGGGCTGCGCGCGTACGGCCAGAAGGACCCGCTTGTCGAGTACAGGCAAGAGGCAAGCCGGCTCTTCAAAGTGTTCTGGAGAAATTACAACCAACTGGTGTTCGTGAATATTTTTCGGCTGATAGCCGAAAAATCGCGGATGAACGCGGATGCCAACGCTGATAGGGCGCGGATGAGTTTCAGCGCGAATCAGCGTCCCAATCAGCGCGAATCAGCGGTGCCGACCAGCAAGGTCGGCAGGAACGAGCCCTGCCCGTGCGGCAGCGGCAAGAAATGGAAGCACTGCGGGTTATTGAACACCGAAGAGCACCAGAAAAATATGGCGCGAGGAGGGAAACCGAAGCACGAAGTGACTGGCGGATAGCTCTTGTTTAAAAAAGGAACTAGCAGTACAATGAGCGAAGTTTTTAGCAAAAGGGAGGTAAGACGATGGCGTTGAGTGAACGATCAGAAGTGATTCTGCGAGAATATGCGGCGTTGAGAAGCGAACAGGGCCGGCGATTTGACAGCATCGATAAGATGACCAATTACATCCTGCTTATGATGTTGGGCATCTCCGGTTTCGCAGTGACCATTTCCAAGGAAAAGGTGGCGACGGATCTGGTATTGGCGGTAGTCGCTTGCTTGCCCATATTCTTTTCGCCTTTGGTGTTTGACTTTTTACACAACAAACTCATGGTGTATCGCATCGGACGGTATCTCCATCAGGCGCTCGCACGGGAAATCGGCGAAGAGATTCGGGCTCAGCTATTGGGATGGGATGATTTCAATAATAGGGAAGCTTTGCGGTGGTTTTCCATGACGACTACGGTTTTCCGAAACTTCATTCTCATTTTGCCCATTGCCGTGCCGATGGCAATCGCCTTTCTTGTTTTTAGGGAGAGGCCCTATTGGGTAAATGTTCTTCTTGGGGCTGATACGGCAGTTCTTGCGGCGACGATCGCCGTGATTACATACAAGGGTTTTTATTTTCTTCACGTGGTCAACGGCAGGGTTGCGCGGCCTTGACAGCTTGTCCGAATCAAATGGTTCGGATTTTTTATTCCAGCTAGGATATAATGCAATTATGCTATTGGATATAGGCGTTGGCATTCTTTCATCTGTTTTTTTAAGCCGATCTTTCGGCATTGCTTTAAACCCGTTATTCCTCGGCGCAGGTATAGTGTTTTCGTTGCTTCCGGACGTTGATTTTCTCATCGCTTTCAGAAAAAACGCTGCGAAATCCCATGAGCATCGGGATATTTTACATTACCCGCTTCTTTTCATCCCTATCGGCGCAGCAATTCTTTTCTTTTTTAATTATCAGCTGGCTATGCTTTTTATCATAACGGCCCTGCTTCATTTTTTGCATGACTCTATCGGCCTCGGTTGGGGCATCCCATGGCTTTATCCATTCTCAAAAAACCATTACGCGTTTTTTATCAATATGATATTTTAAGAAACGAACTTCCATCGAAAGCGCTTTATTCATGGAGCCCGTCAGAAATTGACCGCCTCTCAAGCCAATATGGCGACAGAGATTGGATTAGGAATGTCTATTTCAGATTTCATCCCTATGCCATTGCAGAGATGCTGGTTTTTATTTTCGCCCTAATCGCGCTGTTTCTCTATCGGTGAGATTACGGAAACGTTGATCCCGGTCTTGCCTACTTCGCCAAAGCAGTGGCTGTGAAGGTCGGGCGTCGGGATGACAGAAAAAAAGTTCCGCGCGCAAATCCATTGAAGCGACGGCTGGAACAAACCGGTGCCTCTTGGGGGATTCCGGAAAGGCAATCGGCTCGGTTCCGCCGTTCTCTTTGCGGCGGGCGATTGCCTTGAGGCATAGCGCGGCCGGTCCGCTGGAAGCCGGCCGACGCGACCCCAAAAGGCACCGGTTTGTTCCAGCCGCTATCTTACGATTTGCGCGCGGATTTCTCTTTCTGCTTCGGGGGATTTTCCTGCCAATGCTTGAGTGCCTCCTGCAGTTCCGCTTCCGATTCCGGTTTTTTATTCATCAGGAACGTGCAGTCCGGCCAGCGGTTGCAGGCATAGAACGGCCTCCCGCGGCCTCTCGATTTTTTCAAGACAATGTCGCCTATCGAGCTTCCAGCCCCCAGCTCCCGGCTGCTAGCTCCCAAATTGCTGGCTGCTGGCTGCTGGCTGCTGGCTGCTACGCGTGCCCTGCACGCGGGGCATTTGAATCCCGTTTTTTCCCAGATTTTCGAGATGCCTTTGCACTTCGGATAGTCCTCGCAGCTCAAGAAGAACCCGAAGCGGCCGCGCTTGACCTTCATCGGCTTGCCGCAGATGGGGCAGCGTTCGTCTTTTGTCTTTTCTTCTAGCTCCTTTATTTGCGCCGCCTCTTCGGGCATCGGCAAGGTGACCTTCACGCCCGGCTCGGGGCAGGCGAGGAATTTTCCCATGCGGCCGAACTTGATGACCATCGGCTTGCCGCAATGCGGGCAGGGGACGTCGGAAACCTCAACTTGCTTTTCGACGCTCGCCTCCTTTTCTTTCAAATTTTTCTTGAACGGCACATAGAACTCGCGGCACACGTCGGCCCACTTCATCCTGCCCTCGGCGATCAGGTCGAGCTCTTCTTCCACGTGCGAGGTGAATTGTAGGTCGACAATTTCGGGGAAGTTTTCGACGAGGATGTCATTCACGAGGAAGCCGATTTCAGTCGGCTGGTATTTCTTGTCTATTTTTTCAACGTAGCCGCGATCCTGGATGGTCGTCAAAGTCGGCGCGTAGGTGGACGGCCGGCCGATGCCATTGGCTTCGAGCGTCTTCACGAGCGTCGCGTCCGTGTAGCGCGGCGGCGGCTCGGTGAAGTGCTGGACCGGCTTGACCTCTTCGGCGGCAAGTTTCTGATCCTTTTCCAATTTTGGCAGCTGGCCTTCGACTTCACCGTTTTCGCCTTCGTCCTTGCCTTCGGTGTATGCGCGGATGAAGCCGTCGAATTTAACGGTCTGCCCGTTGGCACGGAAGGTCGCAGAGTTCAGGGTGTAGGGTGTAGGGTTTAGGGTATAGTCCGATTTTAATTTTTTTTCCGATTTACCATACCCGATACCCGATATCCTATACCCTATTTCTGCTTCAATATCGACTGCCGTCTGTTCCAGTAACGCTTCTTTCATCTGCGACGCGATGGTGCGTTTCCAAATGAGGTCGTAGAGCCGCGCGGAGTTGCGGTCGCGAAGGCCGACAGAGGAAGCCGATGTCGCGGCTAAATTCGTCGGCCGGATGGCTTCGTGCGCTTCCTGCGCGCCTTTGCTCTTTGTGGCGTACCGGCGCGGCTCGGGAAGCGCGTATTCTTTTCCGAACTCGGATGCAATGACCTGCTGCGCCTGCCGGAGCGCGGATTCCGCAAGGTTCACGCTGTCGGTTCTCATATAAGTGATGCGGCCGTTCTCGTAGAGCTTCTGCGCGATCATCATCGTCTGCTTCGCCGAGTAGCCGAGCTTCCGCGCCGCTTCCTGCTGGAGCGTGGAGGTGGTGAATGGCGCCGCCGGATTGCGGCGCACCTCGCGCGTCGCGATTTCTGAAACGTGGAATTTCGCGCCGACGAGCGCATTGACGATTTTTTTCGCTGCGGTTTCATTTTTGATGTCCATCTTCCCGAGCTGTTTGCCGTTCGATGGAAATCAAAGTCGCTGGGAAAGCATTCTGGCCTCTGGCCTCTGGCCCCTGGCCTCTAAACATTCCTTCAATGCTCCAATATTCTTCTTTATCAAACGTTTGGATCAGCCGCTCCCGTTCCACGACGAGCCGCACCGCGACGCTCTGCACGCGCCCCGCCGACAGCCCGTAGCGCACCTTCCGCCAGAGGAAGGGCGACAGCTCGTAGCCCACCAGCCGGTCCAAAACCCGCCGCGCCTGCTGGGCGTTAACGAGGTTCAGGTCGATGGTGCGCGGATGTTTGAGCGCCTCGAGAATCGCGTCCTTCGTGATTTCATGGAATGCGATGCGGCTTACCGCGGCTCCCGGCTCCCGGCTCCCGGCTTCAAGCTGTTTTTTTTGCTGGCCGCTGGCCGCTGGCCGCTGGCCGCTATTGTCCAGGCTTAGAGCCTGAACGAGGTGCCAAGCAATCGCCTCTCCCTCCCGGTCTTCGTCGGTTGCGAGGATGACGCGCTCCGCCTTTTTGGAGAGCTTCCGTAAATTTTCCACGACCGGCTCGGCTTTCTTCGGGATGATGTACGTCGGTTTGAAGTCATGCTTCACATCAATGCCGATTTTGCTCTTCGGCAGGTCGCGGATGTGGCCGTAGGAAGCTTGGACTTCATAATCGCCGCCTAAGAATTTCTTTATGGTAACTGCCTTCGTGGGACTTTCAACGAGTATAAGTTTCATGGTATTTTTTCTGTCATCATGAGCCATCGGGCGAAGGATTCCAACTGGCAATCTGGGTCGCTGGGTGTCTGGGTTTTTAAACCCAGCAGCCCAGATATCTAGAAACCCAGCAAACCCAGATGAGATTTTTCGCGGTCGATCAGAATGACGGACAGAATACGATTCAATTCATTATATACCCCTCGGCGACTTCTTTGATCAAACTCTTGATAATCAGGAACGTGATCGCCTGATTCACCGCTTGGGGTTCAAGTCTAGTGATATCCGCGAGCTTGTCAACTTCGGCCGGCTCGCCGAGGACGGAAAGGGCCGCGAGAATAAGCTTTTCCTCAGGAGTCGTGTTTTCCCATGTCCCATGTCCCATGTTGCTTGTCGCAATCCCAAATGCTTCCATAATGTCTTCCGGCTTCGTCACGAGCTCCGCCCCTTGGCGAATCAGCTCATTGGACGCTTTGAAGTTCGGATGCATGATCGGGCCGGGGACGACGAACACGTCGCGGTTTTGTTCGAAGGCGAACTTTGCGGTGACGAGCGAGCCGGACCGCTCCGGTGCTTCGACGACCAAAACCCCCTTTGAAAGCCCGCTTACAATCCTGTTCCGTTCAAGGAAGCGTTCTTTGTACGCCGGCTGGCCGATCGGATATTCCGAAATGACCGCTCCGCCGTTCGCCAGGATTTTTTTCGCGAGCGCCTCGTGCTCGCGCGGATAGATTTTGTCGAGGCCGCCGGCGAGCACGGCGACGGTTTTTCCGCCCGCCTCTAGGCATCCCTCGTGCGCCGCCGCGTCCACGCCGAATGCGAGCCCGCTCACGATAGTAAAACCGGCTTGGGCTAGCTCGCGGGCGAAGCGCTTGGCTGTGGATTTGCCGTCCGGCGTCGCGCGGCGGGTACCGACGATGGCGAGCGACATGGAACATGCGACAAGCGACAAGGGGCCCAAAATGTAAATCCCGAACGGCGGAGAGGGGATTTCCCGCAAGAGCGGCGGATAGTCGTCATCGCCGAGCAAAATCAGCCGTATTCCAAACTTCTCAAGTTTTTTCCATTCTTCTTGAGGGTCTTTTATATTTGCCACCTGTCCTTTGCCATTTGTGGCGGCATAGGCCTCCTCCCACGTTCCGCACGCAATGTCCCATTTCAATATCTTGCCATAGTCGCCCTCCATTGCGGCGGCAGCGGCGCATTCGATCCGCAGCTCGCCGGTACCAAGCGTGTGGGTGATCGGCTCGCCATTCATCACAATCACGGCGCGGCAGATCACGGTTTTGTGGCGGCCGGGGGGCGACTTGTCGGTCGTTTTCACCTGGAACACCAACTGCGTGGCGTCCTGAGTGATTTCGCGCGGCTCACACAGGAACCAACCAAAGGCATAC
>CAVUWW010000040.1:0-8898 GCA_963745135.1 uncultured bacterium
GCAAGAAGGGCGCAGTGGAACAAGGGCAAAGAGCAGACCGTGCGCAGCATGGACGCGATGGACGGAGATTTCCCATATCCCATTTGCGAATGGCATCCGGACACGGGGAGCGAATTCATCAATTGGTTCTGCAAGGGATGGTGCGAAAGAAAAGGCCAGCGGCTTACGCGGTCGCGCCCCAACCGCAAGAACGACAACTGCTTCGTCGAGGAGCGTAACGGACATATTGTCCGGAAGTGGATCGGCTGGGCACGGCTCGACGACGAGCGGCTTGTGGCACTACTGAACGAGCTCTATGATACCCTCACGCCGTACCTCAACCACTTCATCGCGTCGAAACGTACCGTGTCAAAAGAGCGGGTTGGATCGAGATGGAAAGTAAAACGCGAAAAGAATCCGCTCACGCCCTACCAGCGCGTGATGGCGCGGTATGATATTTCACCGGAGGCAAAAGAAAAACTGCGGGCGGAGCATGAGGCGCTCAACCCGATGGTCATGAAAAAGGAAATTGAGAAGCGGCTCTGGAAGCTGTATGATATGAAAAAGCGCTGCGGGGAACCGGAATCACGAGCCGATTTTCGGTAACCGTTTATTATGAGCTACTGCGTCGAGAGAAAACCCGAAGGCTTTTCGATTCGCGGCGCCCCAAGTGTTATAATAATTCTATGCATCGCAAAGGGTTCGCGCCGTTTGTTATTATTTCCATTACGGGCGCTGTCGAGTTTCAGTTTGACAAAATGAGAAAGCGTGGATTCCCGCCTCTGCGGGGATGACAGAGAAACCAACATGGCAAACCCTGGATTTTTTTCAAAACTTTTCGACCGCATCTCCGTCCAGGAGCGGATTAATTTTGCGCGGCACTTGTCGCTCGTCGTGAAGGCGGGCTTGCCGGTCTACCAGGGATTGAAGATCATCGAGGCGCAGACCGAATCGCCGGTCCTGAAGAACGTCGTGAAAAGTTTGATTGAGGATGTGAACAACGGCAAGTTCCTCGCGGACGGCCTCCAAAAATACGAGCACCTGTTCGGGCCGTTCTTCGTCAACATCGTGCGCGTCGGCGAGTCGAGCGGCACGCTCGCCAAAAACCTGGTCTATCTGGCGGACGAGATGCGGCGGTCGAAGGATCTGCAGACGAAGGTCCGCTCGGCGATGATTTATCCCATGGTGATCCTCGTCGCCACGCTCGCGGTCGCCGGATTCCTCACGTTCTACATTTTCCCGAAGCTCATTCCGGTTTTCTCCGGCATGAACGTGCAGCTGCCGATCACGACGCGCATCCTGCTCGGTGTGCTGGCATTTGTGAAGGTGGACGGCCTCTACGCGCTCGCGGGCATCGTGGTACTTGTGGTGCTCTCCAGGACTTTGGTCAAAAAAGTGGTAGCCATCCGGTATTTTTTCGACTGGATTCTGTTTTATATCCCGGTCGTGTCGAACCTCACGATCAGCGTCAACATGGTGAACTTCGCGCGCGTGTTGGGGCTGCTCCTCAAAAGCGGCGTGAAGATCGTCGAAGCGCTCGAAATCACGGGTTCCACGTTCGGCAATCTGGCGTACCGGCGCTTTGTCGCCGCATCAGGTGAGGAAATAAAGAAAGGCGGCCAGCTGGGACTTTTCATCGCGAAACACCGACGCTTGTTCCCGCCGCTCGTCTCGGGCATGGTCCAGATCGGCGAGAGCACCGGCAACCTCGAGGAGAATTTGGAATATCTCGCCGAGTATTACGACGACGAAGTGGACACGAAGCTCCACGCGCTCACTTCGCTCATCGAGCCGCTTATGCTCCTCGTGATGGGCGGGTTGGTCGGCTTCGTGGCGCTCTCGATCATCACACCGATTTACAGCATCTCCGCAGGGATCAGCCAGTAACAGGGTATGGGGTATGGGGGATAGGGTATAGAGCGGAGAATTCTTAACCCCATACCCTATACCCCATACCCTATACCCAAACATGCATTCCAAGCGCGGCACTAGCTTAATTGACCTATTAATAGCCATCGCAATCATCGCCCTCCTCTTCGGCGGCGTGTTTTTGGTCTATTTTTCCATTATCTCGGCGGCATCAAACGTGAGTGCGCGGACGGCGGCGACGGAGATGATCCAGAATGAGATCGAGATGGTGCGAAACCTGTCCTACGCGAGCGTCGGCACGGTAGGCGGCATCCCGTCGGGCGTCATCCCGCAGTCGCAGGCGGTTTCCGTGGGGGATTTCAGCTTCGTGCTCCAGACGACGGTTTTGAATATCCACGATCCCTACGATACCGCCTCGGGCACGGTGCCGAACGCGGACTACAAGTTCGTGACAGTGACGGTCTCGTGCCCGACCTGCGTGCATTTCCTGCCGTTCGGCGTGACGACGACGGTCGCGCCGCCAAACCTGCAGGCTGCGGCGGAGAACGGCGGCGTGATCGTCGTGAACGTGATTGACGCGAACGGCATCGGGGTGCCGAACGCGATGATCAACGTGGTGAACGCGTCCGTCACGCCCTCGATTAACTTGACCGATACGGCGAACGCGAGCGGCGTCCTCGAGCTCATCGGTGTGCCCACGAGCACGCAGGGCTATTACATTTCGGCGACGAAGGCAGGATATTCCTTCGACCAGACCCGCAAGCCGGGTTCGCTCGGCGGCTCGACAGTCACGGAACCGAATATCACGGTCGCTTCGGCTACCGTGAGCAACGTCTCATTCTCCATTGACCGCTTGAGCCAGCTTGCAGTCGAGACCGTCACGAACCGGTGCGTGCCCGTTGGCAACGAACCTTTTTCGATCAGCGGCTCGAAGCTCATCGGCACGAACCCGAATGTCTTGAAATTCTCCACGAGCTCGGCGACGAACGCGAGCGGCACGGCGACATTTCCCGGCATTGAATGGGATACCTATGCGCTGACGCTCGCCGATGCTGCGAAAAACGTCGCCGGCACGATTCCGTTCAGCCCGTTTGCCATGGCTCCCAGCTCGACTGCCGCGTTCGAATTCATTTTGCAGCCGGCGGCGAATCCGTCGCTCTTGGTGAACGTGGAAGATGTCGCAACCGGCGCGGGGATCGCGAATGCAACGGCGACGCTTTCGAACGGCAGCGGCTTTTCGCAGACGCTCGTGACCGATCATGCGACCTTTTCACAGACCGACTGGTCGGGCGGGCAGTACGCAAGCCAAAGCGGCGGCATTAACGCTTCGGTTCCCGGCGAACTGATGCTTCTCATAAACGCGTCAGGGACGTACAATGCCGGTGTCACACAATGGCTCATCTCAAATACGTTTGATGTCGGCGGCACGAGTTCCACCTTTAATACGATTTCCTGGAATCCGGTCTCGCAACCGCCATCGTCGGGGTCGGGGAGCTTGGAATTCCATGTGGCGGCGAACAATGACAACGCGACGTGGAATTTTATGGGTCCTGACGGCACGGCGAACACGTATTTTTCATCAGGCACGAGCACGCTGCCGGCGTCGCTTTCGGGCGACCGCTATTTCCGCTACGAGGTTTTCATGAGTACGCAAGACCCGAACAACACGCCGGAGCTTGATGACGCGACCTTCGGCTTTACGGCGAACTGCGTGCCGCCGGCGCAGGTACTGTTCACTAGTTTGCCGGCAAGGAATTATACACTCGACGTGCAATCGGGGAATTATATAGAAGCGACCTCGAGCGTAACGATAGGCGGCGGCCTCCAGTCGTCAACCGTGCTGATGACGCATTTGTAGGGAGCGAGCCGGAGAAACGCCTTTCAAGGGCCGGTGTCGCGTCGTGCTCGCCGCGCACCTTACCTCTCGGCGCGGGCAGGATTGTGCTTATGTGTCCGGCTTGAAGGCGCGCACTCCGAGAAACCCTTGAAAGGCGTTTCTCCGGCTCGCTCCTTCTTTGTTGTCATCCCGGGCTTGACCCGGGATCCATATTTTCCGGATTCATTAAAAAAATCTTGACAACAGAATTGGGAGCGCCATTATTATCAATAAGGATGATGCCCGTATGATGGCGGGTTAAAAATATTCACCTGGCACAAAACAGCCGTTCAAAAGCGGCTGTTTTTGTTTTTTTGTAGGTTTTATCTGCCCAAACCTCGAATTTCATTAAAAAATCATTAAAAAACTCTGACTTCCAGCGACCGCAGAAAAAACGAACTTTTCCCGTTTTTTCTGCGATCGCTGGATGAAAGAGGCAAGGGATTGGATTCCCGCTTTGCTTCTGGGTCGTTAGATGCCGGAGGTAAGAAAGAGGGCGAGAGTTTTATCCCAATTCCTTCGATTCGCTTTCCAGATGTTTTGAAACGTTCAATTTCCGCAATACAAACAGCAGCAGCGCCACTAGCAGTGCGGCAGTGACAGCGAACTGCTCCATGCCGATGCCCGCGAGGATTCCGATCGCCGCCGTCATCCAAACCAAGGCCGCCGTCGTCACGCCATGCGGGTGGTCGTTCATCTTGATGATGAGCCCCGCGCCGAGGAAGCCGATGCCAACCACGATGTTCGCGATGATGCCGAACGAGTTCGTCTGCTCAAGGAGTGTCGGCACCGCACCTGTCATCCCGCCGGCGATGAACGGCAGCGTAAGCCCGACCATGGCGAAAATCGCGGCACCGCCAGCGACGAGCATCTCCGTCCGCACGCCGGCCTCTTTGCCGACGAGCTCCCGTTCCACGCCGAGCAGCGCGCCAAGGATGAGCGCGACGATAAATCGAACCAACATTTGCTCGAAGGTCAGCATTAGAGTATATTGTTGATTGTAGCATAAGTAGTTAGTAGTTAGTATCTAGTAGCTAGAGACTTTTATCCTAACTACTAACTACTAACTCCTAACTCCTAACTACTAACTACTAACTACTAACTACTTCATGCGCACCGCCATCGCCAACATCATCAATCAGGAAGGCAAAGAAGTCACCCTCATGGGCTGGGTCCACGCGCGGCGCGATCACGGCAAGCTGGTGTTCATTGACCTGCGTGACCGGAGCGGATTGGCGCAGGTGGTGTTTGGGTCGCAGGTCGCGGGCGCGGGGGAATTGCGCTTGGAGTACGTCGTGAAAATCAAAGGCGAAGTGAAAAAGCGCCCGCCGCCGATGGTGAACGACAAGATGCCGACGGGGTATTTTGAAATCAGCGCAAAGGAGTTGGAGATTTTAAGCGTTTCGGAACCGTTGCCCTTGCCGGTAGACAGTGACGGTTATGAAATAGACGAGGAGATTCGGATGAAATATCGCTATCTCGATTTGCGCCGCGAGCGGATGAAGAACAATCTCATGCTGCGCAATAAAGTCACGCGACTCGTGCGCGATTATATGGCGGAAAACGGATTCCTTGAAGTCGAAACGCCAACCCTTACCAAGACCTCTCCGGAAGGCGCGCGCGACTTTTTGGTTCCTTCCCGTATGCATCCCGGGAAATTTTATGCTCTGCCTCAAGCTCCGCAGCAGTATAAACAGCTCTTGATGATTGCCGGCATCGAACGCTATTTCCAACTGGCGCATGCGATGCGTGACGAAGACCTCCGCGGCGATCGCCAGTTCGAACATACGCAGATTGACCTTGAGATGTCGTTTGTGACAGAAAAGGACGTACGGGACATGGTGGAGGGCCTTATGATCCGCGTCGCGGAGGCGTGCGGGAAGAAAATTTGGAAGAAGCCGTTTCCGGTCTTCACGCACGAAGAGGCGATGAAAAAATTCGGCGCGGACAAATTCGACCTCCGGAGCGAAGAGGAAAAGAAGGATCCGAACATCATTGCTTTTGCGTGGGTGGTCGACTTCCCGCTTTTCGAATGGGACGAAAATACGAAGAAATACACGTTCGCCCATAATCCTTTTTCCGCACCGAAGGCCGAACATGTCGAGAAATTAATGAAGGGCGAAGATTTAGGCAAATTGCGGGCGCAGCAATACGATCTCGTGGGTAACGGTTATGAACTTGCTTCCGGCGGGGTACGCATTTCGGATCCGAAAGTGCAGAGGAAGGTTTTTGAGATTATGGGACTTACCGCCCAAGAAACCGAGGAGCGCTTCGGACATCTTATCAGGGCATATGGATTCGGTGCTCCGCCGCACGCCGGCATGGCGCCGGGTCTGGACCGCATCGTCATGCTCTTTGCGAACGAGCCGAATATCCGGGAAGTCATCGCATTCCCGGTATCGGCCAACGGGCAAACTGCGGTGATGGACGCGCCATCGGAGGTGGACAAAAAGCAGTTGAATGAACTAGGATTAGAAATAAAAAAGAAAAGTTAGATTTATGATTCAAGATTCATGGATGAACCTCATAAATCATGAATCAATCTAAAAAATGAAACATCCAAAAGAAGAATTGACGTTCGTGATGGTGAAGCCCGACGGCGTGCGGAAGGGTTTGACGGGGGAGATTATCCGGCGGTTCGAACAGCGCGATTTGAAGATCGTGGCGCTCGAGATGTTCACTCCAACCGTGAAGCAACTTGACGAGCATTATCCAAAAGATGAAGCATGGATCCGCCGGCTGGGCCAAAAATCGCTTTCGACGTATGAAAAATATAATATTGATCCAAAGGATGAATTGGGCACCGCTGATGAATTCGAAATCGGCACGCGCGTCCGCAAATGGCTCCTTGATTACATGGCCTCGGCGCCGCTCGTAAAAATGATCGTGCAGGGAATTCATGCGGTTGACGTGGTGCGGAAAATTGCGGGGCCGACATTGCCCTACAAGGCAGAGGTCGGTACCATCCGCGGAGATTTTTCAATTGATTCCCCGTTGCTTGCGAACAAAGAGAAAAGAGCAGTGATGAACCTGCTCCACGCGTCGGAAACTCCAGAAGAGGCGGCGCATGAGATTGAACACTGGTTCGGCAAGGTCAAGTTGAATGTATATAAGCGGTTCGGTGTGGATGAATAAATTTATGGATTGCATTTTCTGTAAAATCACACAAGGAGAAGCGCCGGCGCACAAGATATGGGAAGACGAAAAGCATCTTGCGTTCCTTTCCATTTTTCCCAACACCGAAGGGTTTTCCGTGGTCATTACAAAAGAGCATTTTCCAAGTTATTTTTCTGACTTGCCGAACGATATTTTAACAGGGCTTGTTTTAGCCGCGAGAACGGTCGCCAAACTTCTGGATGCCAATCTGGACGATGTAGGCAGGACCGGGATGATATTCGAAGGTTTTGGCGTTGACCATGTTCACGCCAAGCTGTTTCCAATGCATGGCACAAAAATACCGGAATGGAAGCCGCTGAAATCGGACGTGAACAAATATTTCGAAAAATACGAAGGGTATATTTCTTCCCATGATTACAAGCGAGAGGACGATAATAAATTGAATGAACTCGCTAAAAAAATTAAAAGATAATACTAATATTTATGGAACTCGACCCGCGTTTGCATTTTGTTGTCGCGACCGCGATCGTTGCCCAAAAAGGCGATGACGGTGTTTTCCGGTTTTTGATCGCGAAACGTGCGCCGACGGAGAAGGCGTTCCCGAACAAGTGGACGGTGCCGGGCGGGAAGCTCGTGCGCAGCGAATACGAGCATTTGCCGAAGCGGCCATACGCGTCGGGCATGAAAGAATCGGACGCGCCGCAGTGGTACAATATGATGGAATGGGTGGTGCGGAAGGAGGTGATGGAGGAAGTGAATGTGGACGTGAAGAACGTTCGATACCTGACCGACCTCGTCTTCATCCGGCCTGACGGCTACCCTGTCGTTACGCTCTCGTTCTGGTGCGATTACGTTTCGGGAGAAGCGAAGCCGGGCAAGGACCTGACCGCCGTCGCATGGGTCACGGCGGAGGAGGCGAAAACGTACGGCATGATCGAAGGCATTGCGGAGGAGATTGCGGAGGTAGAGAAGATAATGAAGAAAGAAGAATGAAGAAGGAATAAAGAAGAAAGCATCTCGCATCCGCCTTCTTCCTTCTCCCTTATTTTTTCTTCCTGTCAACAAATGCAGCTTCCCATCAACCCTGGCTCAAACCGCAGCATGATCCACCCGAACCCGGTTCCCGAGTCCGGCGGGCCGATCAGGATCATCGTGCCGCCGCCGGTCGACCCCGGATTTTACAAATCCATCGCCCTCGATGTGCTTTCCGTCCTCGCCGCGTTCGCGCTCGGATATTCGTATTATTCCTATCTTGCCGTCGGCCTTTCGCCCTGGTTGTCGCTCGCCGCATTCGTGGGATTCGGGATTATGTCGGCTTTGCAGGTTTTCCTCCAAAAGAAATCGAACCGGCGCGCCTTCGTCATTCTGGGTGAGACCGTAGCATTCGCCATCTGGTTCATTTATTTCGACCTGCGGGCCGTAGCGGCCGTTGCCGTGGTTATGTTCGTCGTGCTCTTCTGGGGATATTTGCGGAGCCGGTCGGAAATTGCTTATACGACGGAAATCAGGTTTTTCCGCGCGACCCGCAGCGCGGTCGGCGAGGCGGCGACAGCCGTCATTATCGCCATGATCGTTTTTTACCTTTCGCTCGCCGGCGGCGGAAGTTTGTTCGTGAGCGAACAGGCATTCCAGCCGTTCTACAATTGGGCGTCAGGCGTCTTCAATGATTTTTATCCCGGCGTGCTCCTCGGCGGCCCGTTCAATGATTTCGCCGAGAGCGTGGTGCGGCAGGAATTGCAGAACAATCCTTCATATGCCGCCTTGAACCCGACGCAGCAGATCACGGCATCCGCGAACGCCGTCACGCAGTTCACCGGCAGCTTCTCGGCCAGTTTCGGCGTACCCATAGCCACTTCGACCCCGACGGTTCAGGTGTTCTATGGCGGGATCCTAAGCTCCATCCAAAGCGCGCGGGACAAGCTGCAGGGCTGGTTCCTGGCGGCGTGGGGCTTGATCGTTTTCCTCATTTTCCGGATTGTCGGCATCATCGTCGTTTGGTTCACGCAATTCATCGCGCTGATCGTTTATGAGGTTCTGCTTTCCGCCGGCTTCATGAG
>CAVUWW010000041.1:0-14125 GCA_963745135.1 uncultured bacterium
GTTCGCGAGCGGCTCCGGCGGCGCGGGACTCGCAGCGTTCAATTATTATCTCCAATTTGCGAACGCCTCATCCCCCTACTACACTTGGAATGATGGGATGGGCAACGCGTTCGACAGCTTCGCCGCCGGCAACGCCGCGATGGTGTTCGCTTATGAATCCGACCTCGCAACAATAAAAGCGAAAGCTCCATTCCTGAATATCGGCATCGCACCCGTGCCGCAAGCGACCGGCGCCACGGTCGCCGTCAATTACCCGAAGTACGAGGGCTTCGCGGCAACAAAGGCGGGCCAGAGCGCGGCCGCATGGTATTTCATCCTCTATATGACGACGAACGACACAGTCGAAAAAGCATACGTAACCGCGACCGGCGAGCCGCCGGCGCTGCGGCAGGAAATCCAAGCTGATATGAACGACCCGAATTTGGCCGTATTCGCAAGCCAGACCCTGACCGCGAAATCGTGGTATGAGGCGGATGACGAAAAAGTTGACGGCATCTTCAACGCCGCAATCCAAAACGTCCTCGGCGGCCAGGCCGATTCGACCATGGCGTTAAACCAGGCGGAGGCAGCAGTGAGCGGATTGATGCAAAGTCAGTGATATAGGACACCGAACAAAGAACCCATCACCTATGTCATTCTGAGCGACAGCGAAGAATCTCGCAATTCTGACAATGAGATCCTTCGCCTGCCGGCTCAGGATGACGGAAAAACAAATCCATGACAAAAAATCTCGCCATCCTCGCCTTGCTCTTCTGCGCGTTCGCGCTCGTCGCCGTGCCAACATTTGCCCACGCGGCTTCCAATGCTCCGAATATGGCCATCTGGAATCCGAGCATCCTCAAAGGGCCGCTTATCACCTGCCAGGGCTCGGCCAGCTCAACGTCGCCATCCGGCAGTTCTTTGCCGGTCTGCGAATCCCTCTGCGATTTAATTTCGACCATCCTGAATATCATCTATTTCGTCATCGCGTTCGTCATCTGGATCATCGTGCCGATTGACGTCGCCATCGGCGGCATCATGTATATGCTCGCCGGCCCGAGTCCGAGCATGGTCGCGAAAGCGAAAACCATCCTCCTCGGTGCCGTCTGGGGAATCGCAATCGTCCTCTGCTCGTACATCATCGTGGCAACTTTCGTGAGCGTTTTGAGCATCACCGGCGTCGGAGGATTCGGAACGGCGGCGTGCGGTATACAGTAGGGTATAGGGTTTAGGGTATGGGGTATGGTGAACCCCAGACCCCAGACCCCAGACCCCAGACCCTCATGAAAAAGATTTTTCTTCTTTCTATTATCCTTGTCCCCTTGGCCCTGTCCCTTGTCCCAATCGCCGCTCACGCCGCAGCCACAATAAACATCAATTCCGGAATCCCTGGCACGTATTCGAACTCCACCGGAACTTCGCCCGGCGCGTTTGTGGCGAACTTCTACCAGTTCGCGCTCTTGATCGGCGGCATCCTCGCATTCGGCGCGATCGTCTATGGCGGGGTCTTGCACGCCGTCTCGGCGGGAAACCCAAGCAAGCAGAGCGAAGGCAAATCGTGGATTTGGAGCGCGCTCTTAGGGTTGTTGCTCCTCGCCGGCGCGTACATCATTCTGAACACCATCAACCCGAATTTGCTGAACCTGAACCTGCCGACGCTCACGCCCGTCAGCGCGCCGGCGCCGACGGGCGGCGGAGCGAATACCGGAAACCCCGGCGCCGGAAACGTCGCCGGACAGGGGTTGAACACCGCGCAAGTCCTCGCGAATTTCGCCCAAGCGGGAGACATCACGATCGGCGGTCAAAATACCAGCGTGAACGGCCTGCTCCAGCAAACCGTCCAAGATATAGACAATCTCGAATCGTCGTGCAAACAAGCGGAGGGCGGCTGTCCCATCGTCATCACTTCCGGCACCGACAGCCACGACGCCGGCACAGGGCACGCGCTGGGCTACAAAGCCGATCTGGGACCGAGCCCGTCCTTGAACTCGTTCATCACGAGCCAGCCGATAGCGGGGTACGAGCAGGTAAACGGCGTAACCGTTCCGCTGTACGCCTTCGGCGGCGGCACCATCGCGGACGAGAGGAACGTCCCCGGCGTCGCGCCGCACTGGGATTTGAGCTCCGGCGGCGGGCACCAGTAGGCGACACGGATGTAAATACATGAAGAAAATACTCATCATTATTGCGATCATCGTCGTCGCGGCCATCGTTGGCACTTTCATTTGGTCTTGGAGAGGGACCGACCAATCGACGACGGGCGGCGGAGCGCAAACAGCGGCGGACGTTCCCAATCCCGGTTCGTCGCCGCCTCCCGCAATCCCCTCGGGCAACACGATAACCATCGGCACGCCGAACGGCGCCGTCACCGTCAAAAACATTTATAAAAATTTCATCGGATGGGAGGAAGAGTATTTCTTTTTCATGAAATCGGCTGACTATGACTTCCTGTACGATCCGAACGACGGCTCATTCGTCGTCAGCGTGAACGCCGGGCCGGTCTCGCAAACCATACCGCAAGCCGAGGCGTCATTCCTTGCCGCGCTCGGCATCGGCAAAACGGACGCTTGCAAATTGAGCGTGACCATCGGCGTGAGCAGTACTGCGAATCCAGACCTGGCTGGAAAAGCATTACAGCTCAGTTTTTGTAACTCAAGTGTGATACAATGAAAAAATGAAGTGGGTTCTGAAAATCACTGCTCCAATCGCACTCTTTCTAACTGGCAGCATCGGCACGGTTTTTGCCGATAATCAACCAATCACTCTCTCCAATCCCCTCGGCGGGAACTGCAACGACCTGACCTGCCCCGCGCAGGCGATCATCAACTTCCTCTTCACTATCGCCATCCCGCTCTGCGGCATCATGGTGCTTGTCGGCGGTTTCCAAATGCTCACCGCCGCGGGCGACCCGGCGAAATTTTCGAACGGCCGGAAAACGATTCTCTATGCCGTCGCCGGGTTCGCCGTCGTACTGATAGCCGGCGGCGTCGCGACGCTAATCAGAAATACATTGGGAGGAAGTTAAAATTAGGGTAACAACATTTCCGTCATCCTGAGCGATAGCGAAGGATCTCCTTGTTCGGAACCATGAGATTCTTCGCTGCCGCTCAGAATGACAGAAGAGAAAATATGAACAAATATTCAAAACAAATTTCAATCTTCGCATCCGGAGCAGCGGCATTTTTCTTCGCTTCCCTCGCCCACGCGCAAACCATCGTTTCCGCCCCAACAAATATCATCACAAGTCCCGGCGCCATCGTGAACCTTTTCTGCGGAGCACTGAATTGGATGTTCTGGTTTTTGATTGTCCTCGCTATCGCCATGGCACTCGTCGCCGCGTACCTTTACGCAACCTCAAACGGCGACCCGGAAAAAGTGGGTAAGGCGAGTAAGACCCTCCTTTATGTCGTCATCGCTATCGTGGTCGCACTCATTGCCGCAGGCCTTCCGTTCATCGTATCGAGTTTCATCGGCGGTGGCCTCAACGACAGTGTTTGCGCGAGTGGGCGGTGACTTCAACCTTTACTCCGCTATAGAATTGACCGTGACTATAAATAGGGTATAATGAAACCGTACCGATCGAAAGGTCGAAACTTCCTTAAAAGAACATGAATAGAATCAAACAGTTTGCGTTGGATTTCGCGGCTCCGGTGATTGCGCTCGCGTTCCCGATCCTGGTTTCCGCGCAGGGCATAGCGCCGGCTCCGATCTCGGCACCGTCGAATATCAGCAATATCAGCAATATCACGTCCCAATCGGGCATCATTTGCGTGGCCATCAACTGGATATTCTGGTTCCTCATCGTGCTCACCATTATTTTTGTGCTCGTCGCCGCGTTCAAATACCTGACCGCCGCGGGCGACCCGGAGAAAGTGAAGAGCGCGAGCCATACCTTGCTCTACGCCGCAGTCGCAATCATCGTCGCTTTGATAGCGAAAGGCCTTCCGCTCATCGTTTCGAGCTTCGTCGGCGGCGGCTTGAGCAGTGTCGGCTGCTAGAACGTTTTGAATCAGTTTTTTCAAAAAGACCCGCGAGGGTCTTTTTGGTTTTTGCCGAAACCGATGTGCGAATACTTTTTTCGGTTCCGGTTACGAATATCTTTCGATTTATTCGTATATTCGTACCAATTCGTAAATTCGTAGCCACAAAAAAACTCCCCGTGGCCGAAGCGGCGGGGAGCAAATTACTGCAAACTAACTGGTCTGAATGTAGCGGAAAATCCCTTTCCCCTGGAGCCGCCACTTGGCCTGCACATCGCCGTTGCCGACAGCCGGAGGGTAATTGATTTCAGGGATGTTGTTGGGTCCGTACGGTCCCGCAGAGCGAGGCCATCCAAAATACCAGAATCCCACATGGTGATCCGGTTCCGGGGAGACAAACTCTTTTTCCCAAGTTCGCCAGAATCGCGGCACCCGCACCCAATCAGCGAAACAACCATCATGAAGTTGGACATCGAACTGCGATATCCTCTCAAAACTATGGTCGTTCCTGCTCCGAGCCGCGATTGCGGCTCGTATGCCGGTCGGGCTTCCGCCCTCGTGTTGCTGCATAAGAGCGATGAGCTGATCCAGTTCGGCTGGCGACAATTCGCCTATCTTATGGCCCGCCGCCAATCCGCTTCCCGCCACAATCTCGCCGCCGTAACCATTATTGCTCCATTTCTTCAACGCTTGGTTATAGTCGAGATCGCGATAGGCCTCTGACTGAAGCAGTTCCCTGCCGACCCGCAGCCCTTCTTCGGGGCTGTCGAATTCGGCAAAGGTTCCACCGTCTTTCGCCTCAATTCCGCCGTCTTTCCCGCCCCGTTCCGCAACGAAGCCGGAAAATTTGATATTCAGCGGGTTGTTGAGGTTCGCCGATAATTCATCGGCATCGCCGCCGGCCGGTTGTTGAGCCGCCGGCATAGACGGACAAATCGCGTTCGGGTTGTAGTTGCCGACCGCCGGAGCCGCCGAGAAGCTCGTGAACTTGCTCCATTGGTCGGCGATGCTACCAGCCGCCTGCGACCGTCCGCCGAGGATGAAGATGAGCGTGATGCCGACAATGAGCAGAATCAGGAGCTTCCTGATCCACCCCTTGCCGATGAGAATGCTGGTGAGTGCCAAAGATATGGCTACGAGCACCAGCAACGGAACAAGTCCGGAATCGTTTGAGACCGGGACTGCTGAGAGGTAAGTGCCTAGAAGCAATTCGATCAACAAAACGATTGCGAGTTTCCTGATCGCCGTTTTGAGAAACGCTGCAATCTTGCCCACTTCAAATGGAGCGTTGGCGGGAATTACGGCGATAACCGTGAGTGCCGCAAGCTGCGTCCACACTGTAAGCAGCCATGCCAAGAGCGCAAGCGGCAAAAGCGTGAGGATGGGAATACCCGTGGTTGCAATTCGCGGCGGGCAAAACATAGCCGAACGACGAGAACGAACAGCCAGACAATAGCGAACCGCATGATCGGCTGGACTTGCGACGCGATGGCTCTCGCACGGCGTTCGATCCTGCCCAGTGGGCACGCACCCACTGCCGTTGTCGCTCATGCAGTTCCATAACGCCTCGGCGTCGAGTTTTAATTCTTTGAGGAGTTCGACAAATTCTTTCATAAGAATTCCTCCTTCCGCCGCGCCGTCGCGGCATTGAGTTGTTCCCTGAAACTTCTCAGGGTTGATGTAGTTTCGCCGATCCTCTCTCCAATCGATTTTCGAGGAATGGCGGGCTTCGTTTTCGTTCGCGCCGGTGCCTGTTCCTCTTGATAAAGCTGTTGAGTTTTTTGAGGAGCTTCACTCCTCTTCGATTTTCAGGAACTCGGCATCCTTGTCCGTCGCGTCTTGAAGACGCTTGAAAACGCCAGCCGTGAATTGATTGATCCACTTATTGTCTACGGTGGCCTCTTGCGCCTTGCCTTGCCTCGTGCTTAAATCGAGAGCACCCTGAAATGCATCTGTGCCGTCGATAATTTGCTCAACAATAGCGCCAGCCCACATTGGTAGCTCATCGCTCATGTTCTCGAGCAAAGTCGTGAGAGCGGGAAACCCACGCTTGAAAATCTCAGAATGGCGGATCCAATGGTCCTCGGGAAGCGCCATCGCCATCGATTCTCCCCATTTCTTGAATATTGGGCCGATCGTAGCGCTTAAACCGGCGCCGATGAACCCCTTCTGCCGATCTTTTTTCTTTTCATCCGAAACTGGTTTTCCTTTCGCCATTTCGTTTCCTTCCTTTCTAAATTCAGATATTTTATTGCTAAGATTCCGTCTGTAAATATAGCATGAATAGTTGGATTTGTCAAATCGTCTGGAATGCCGTAATATAAAGCGGAATATCGGTCGCAGAGCGGCAAAATATGACGTTATCAGCGGTCGCTCATAACGTCAGATTTTCAAAAAAGCTGGGGTGGCGGAATTGGCAGACGCACTGGCTTTAGGAGCCAGCGATCGAAAGATCATGCGGGTTCAACTCCCGCCCCCGGCACGTGTTTAGAAATTCCCAATATCCAATTTCTAATTTCCAATTAATGTCCAATGCTTGAATTTCCAATGAGTGTTGAATTGGGAATTCGTTGGATATTAAATCATTTGGGAATTAATTGGAAATTGGATATTGGGAATTGGGAATTATTTCAATGCCATTCAAACCCAGCCACGCGCTCATTGCCCTCGCTGTCATATTGGCAATCGGCCTCGGCCTCCATCTCTACCGCGTCTCCTATCCCGACCGGCCGGTCTTTGACGAGGCGCACTTCGCGACCTACGCCGCGGACTACGTGAAGGATCGGGTCTTCTTCGACATCCACCCGCCGCTCGGGAAATTGATTTACGCCGCGTTCATCCCGCTCGTCCATCCGGAACCTTTGGGCGATACGACCTTCGTCGCATTTACCAAAAACGCGACCGGCACGGTTTACTATCCGACGAATATCCCGTTCGGCTCGTTCCCCTACGTGCCGCTCCGGCTCGTCGGCGTTTTCTTCGGCCTGCTGCTCGCCGCCGCGTTTTATTTTTTCCTGCGCAATGTCGGCGTCAGCGAAGTCGGCGCGTTGCTCGGCGCATTTTTCGTGACGCTTGATAATGCCCTACTACTTGAAACGAAATTAATCTTAATGAATGGCATGTACCTCGCATTCGGATTCATCGCATTGGCGCTGTGGTTCAGAAAACCGCGAAAATCGGTCGCCGCCGGATTCTTTTTGGGATTGTCGCTGGGCGTGAAGCTGATTGGAATCGTGTTCCTCGGACCAATCCTCCTTTCTGTCATCCCGGGCTTGGGCCAGAGGAAGCGAAGGGAATCTTCTCTGGAACCAGATCGTCCAGCCCCGCTAAAACTTGAGGCGCGGCCGTCGGGGAAGATTCCCTTCGCTTCCTCCAGCCGGAATAACATGAAAAAATTCTTCGTTACCTTAATATTTGTATTCGTCACCATTTCTTTTTTGAATTTCCTCTTCTTCTCCCCAAGCCAAATCCTTTCCTTCGCGCAGTCCATCGGCATGCAATTCCCGGCGGTCCATAACGCGCGCGGCACCGACTTGCTGGCATACGCCGCAAGCACCATCATCCCCTGGACCGGCTATGTGATCGGCGGCGGGCAGGCACAGACAAGCCCATGGTACGGCTGGCCATTTATACGCGGCGCAATGGTCTATTATGCGGCGCCGCCCGGCAGCGGCAACCTTGTCTTGAGCGGCAATCCCGTGATTTGGTATGGCAGCACCTTGGCGATAATTGTCGGGATTATTGCTTTGCTCTGGCAATCTTATTCCTTCATTCGTTCAAATGAACGAATTAAGGAAAGATTGCCAAAGCAAAGCAATAATCCCGACAATTATCGCCAAGGTGCTGCCATACCAAATCACGGGATTGCCGCTCAAGACAAGGTTGCCGCTGCCGGGCGGCGCCGTAAATCGACCGTGCGCGGCGTCTTAAATGGCCAGCCGTACCATGGGCTTGTCTGTGCTGCCGGCCGCCGATCACATAGCCAGTCCAGGGGATGATGGTGCTTGAGGCATATGCCAGCAAGTCGGTGCCGCGCGCGTTATGGACCGCCGGGAATTGCATGCCGATGGACTGCGCGAAGGAAAGGATTTGGCTTGGGGAGAAGAAGAGGAAATTCAAAAAAGAAATGGTAACGAATACAAATATTAAGGTAACGAAGAATTTTTTCATGTTATTCCGGCTGGAGGAAGCGAAGGGAATCTTCCCCGACGGCCGCGCCTCAAGTTTTAGCGGGGCTGGACGATCTGGTTCCAGAGAAGATTCCCTTCGCTTCCTCTGGCCCAAGCCCGGGATGACAGAAAGGAGGATTGGTCCGAGGAACACGATTCCAATCAGCTTCACGCCCAGCGACAATCCCAAAAAGAATCCGGCGGCGACCGATTTTCGCGGTTTTCTGAACCACAGCGCCAATGCGATGAATCCGAATGCGAGGTACATGCCATTCATTAAGATTAATTTCGTTTCAAGTAGTAGGGCATTATCAAGCGTCACGAAAAATGCGCCGAGCAACGCGCCGACTTCGCTGACGCCGACATTGCGCAGGAAAAAATAAAACGCGGCGGCGAGCAGCAGGCCGAAGAAAACGCCGACGAGCCGGAGCGGCACGTAGGGGAACGAGCCGAACGGGATATTCGTCGGATAGTAAACCGTGCCGGTCGCGTTTTTGGTAAATGCGACGAAGGTCGTATCGCCCAAAGGTTCCGGATGGACGAGCGGATGAACGCGGCGTAAATCAATTTCCCGAGCGGCGGGTGGATGTCGAAGAAGACCCGATCCTTCACGTAGTCCGCGGCGTAGGTCGCGAAGTGCGCCTCGTCAAAGACCGGCCGGTCGGGATAGGAGACGCGGTAGAGATGGAGGCCGAGGCCGATTGCCAATATGACAGCGAGGGCAATGAGCGCGTGGCTGGGTTTGAATGGCATTGAAATAATTCCCAATTCCCAATATCCAATTTCCAATTAATTCCCAAATGATTTAATATCCAACGAATTCCCAATTCAACACTCATTGGAAATTCAAGCATTGGGCATTAATTGGAAATTAGAAATTGGATATTGGGAATTTCTAAACACGTGCCGGGGCGGGAGTTGAACCCGCATGATCTTTGGATCGCTGGCTCCTAAAGCCAGTGCGTCTGCCAATTCCGCCACCCCAGCTTTTTTGAAAATCTGACGTTATGAGCGACCGCTGATAACGTCAGATTTTGCCGCTCTGCGACCGATATTCCGCTTTATATTACGGCATTCCAGACGATTTGACAAATCCAACTATTCATGCTATATTTACAGACGGAATCTTAGCAATAAAATATCTGAATTTAGAAAGGAAGGAAACGAAATGGCGAAAGGAAAACCAGTTTCGGATGAAAAGAAAAAAGATCGGCAGAAGGGGTTCATCGGCGCCGGTTTAAGCGCTACGATCGGCCCAATATTCAAGAAATGGGGAGAATCGATGGCGATGGCGCTTCCCGAGGACCATTGGATCCGCCATTCTGAGATTTTCAAGCGTGGGTTTCCCGCTCTCACGACTTTGCTCGAGAACATGAGCGATGAGCTACCAATGTGGGCTGGCGCTATTGTTGAGCAAATTATCGACGGCACAGATGCATTTCAGGGTGCTCTCGATTTAAGCACGAGGCAAGGCAAGGCGCAAGAGGCCACCGTAGACAATAAGTGGATCAATCAATTCACGGCTGGCGTTTTCAAGCGTCTTCAAGACGCGACGGACAAGGATGCCGAGTTCCTGAAAATCGAAGAGGAGCTCAAGCTCCTCAAAAAACTCAACAGCTTTATCAAGAGGCAACAGGCACCGGCGCGAACGAAAACGAAGCCCGCCATTCCTCGAAAATCTATTGGAGAGAGGATCGGCGAAACTACATCAACCCTGAGAAGTTTCAGGGAACAACTCAATGCCGCGACGGCGCGGCGGAAGGAAGGATTCTGATGAAAGAATTTGTCGAACTCCTCAAAGAATTAAAACTCGACGCCGAGGCGTTATGGAACTGCACTGAGCCACAACGGCAGTGGGTGCGTGCCCACTGGGCAGGATTCGAACGCCGTGCGAGAGCCATCGCGTCGCAAGTCCAATGGATCATGCGGTTCGCTATTGTCTGGCTGTTCGTTCTCGTCGTTGCGGCTATGTTCTGCCCGCCGCGAATTGCAACCACGGGTATTCCCATCCTCACGCTTTTGCCGCTTGCGCTCTTGGCATGGCTGCTTACAGCGTGGACGCAGCTTGCGGCACTCACGGTTATCGCCGTAATTCCCGCCAACGCTCCATTTGAAGTGGGCAAGATTGCAGCGTTTCTCAAAACGGCGATCAGGAAACTCGCAATCGTTTTGTTGATCGAATTGCTTCTAGGCACTTACCTCTCAGCAGTCCCGGTCTCAAACGATTCCGGACTTGTTCCGTTGCTGGTGCTCGTAGCCATATCTTTGGCACTCACGAGCATTCTCATCGGCAAGGGGTGGATCAGGAAGCTCCTGATTCTGCTCATTGTCGGCATCACGCTCATCTTCATCCTCGGCGGACGGTCGCAGGCGGCTGGTAGCATCGCCGACCAATGGAGCAAGTTCACGAGCTTCTCGGCGGCTCCGGCGGTCGGCAACTACAACCCGAACGCGATTTGTCCGTCTATGCCGGCGGCTCAACAACCGGCCGGCGGCGATGCCGATGAATTATCGGCGAACCTCAACAACCCGCTGAATATCAAATTTTCCGGCTTCGTTGCGGAACGGGGCGGGAAAGACGGCGGAATTGAGGCGAAAGACGGTGGAACCTTTGCCGAATTCGACAGCCCCGAAGAAGGGCTGCGGGTCGGCAGGGAACTGCTTCAGTCAGAGGCCTATCGCGATCTCGACTATAACCAAGCGTTGAAGAAATGGAGCAATAATGGTTACGGCGGCGAGATTGTGGCGGGAAGCGGATTGGCGGCGGGCCATAAGATAGGCGAATTGTCGCCAGCCGAACTGGATCAGCTCATCGCTCTTATGCAGCAACACGAGGGCGGAAGCCCGACCGGCATACGAGCCGCAATCGCGGCTCGGAGCAGGAACGACCATAGTTTTGAGAGGATATCGCAGTTCGATGTCCAACTTCATGATGGTTGTTTCGCTGATTGGGTGCAGGTGCCGCGATTCTGGCGAACTTGGGAAAAAGAGTTTGTCTCCCCGGAACCGGATCACCATGTGGGATTCTGGTATTTTGGATGGCCTCGCTCTGCGGGACCGTACGGACCCAACAACATCCCTGAAATCAATTACCCTCCGGCTGTCGGCAACGGCGATGTGCAGGCCAAGTGGCAGCTCCAGGGGAAAGGGATTTTCCGCTACATTCAGACCAGTTAGTTTGCAGTAATTTGCTCCCCGCCGCTTCGGCCACGGGGAGTTTTTTTGTGGCTACGAATTTACGAATTGGTACGAATATACGAATAAATCGAAAGATATTCGTAACCGGAACCGAAAAAAGTATTCGCACATCGGTTTCGGCAAAAACCAAAAAGACCCTCGCGGGTCTTTTTGAAAAAACTGATTCAAAACGTTCTAGCAGCCGACACTGCTCAAGCCGCCGCCGACGAAGCTCGAAACGATCAGCGGAAGGCCTTTCGCTATCAAAGCGACGATGATTGCGACTGCGGCGTAGAGCAAGGTATGGCTCGCGCTTCTCACTTTCTCCGGGTCGCCCGCGGCGGTCAGGTATTTGAACGCGGCGACGAGCACAAAAATAATGGTGAGCACGATGAGGAACCAGAATATCCAGTTGATGGCCACGCAAATGATGCCCGATTGGGACGTGATATTGCTGATATTGCTGATATTCGACGGTGCCGAGATCGGAGCCGGCGCTATGCCCTGCGCGGAAACCAGGATCGGGAACGCGAGCGCAATCACCGGAGCCGCGAAATCCAACGCAAACTGTTTGATTCTTCATGTTCTTTTAAGGAAGTTTCGACCTTAAAAGAACATGATGAATAAACATTTGCGTTGGATTTCGCGGCTCCGGTGATTGCGCTCGCGTTCCATATTTTGCCGCGCAGGCCACACCAGCTCAGATCTCGGCACATAGAATATCAGCAATATCAGGGCCAATATCACATTCCCAATCGGGCATCGTTTGCGTGGCCATCGACATGGATACTCGTACCATTCTCATCGTGCTCGCCATTATTTTATGTGCGTCGTCGCGACGAGTTCAAATACCTGGCACCAAGCATTTGCGGAGAAAGTGAAGAGCAGCTAAAACCAGGGTACCCTTGCTCTACGCCGCAGTCGCTGGTCGTCGCTTTGATAGCGAAAGGCCTTCCGCTCATAGTTTCGAGCTCGTCGGCGGCGAATTGATGTCGGCTGCTAGAACGTTTTGAATCATTTTTTCAAAAAGACCCGCGAGGGTCTCTTTGGTTTTTGCCGAAACCGATATGCGAATACTTTTTTCGGGTCCGGTTACGAATATCTTTCGATTTATTCGTATATTCGTACCAATTCGTAAATTCGTAGCCACAAAAAACTCCCCGTGGCCGAAGCGGCGGGGAGCAAATTACTGCAAACTAACTGGTCTGAATGTAACGAGAATCCCTTTCCCCGTGGAGCCGCCACTTGGCCTGCACATCGCCGTTGCAGAACCGGAGGTAAATGATTTCAGGGATGTTGTTGGGAAAAAGTCCAGCAGAGCGAGGCCATGCCAAAATACCAGATCCCACATGGTGATCCGGACGAATTCGCCGGACGGCACCCGCACCCAATCAGCGAAAAACAACCCATCATGAAGTTGGACATCGAACTGCGATATCCTCTCAAAACTATCGTCCGTCCCTAGCCGCGATTTGGCTGGTACCATCGCGGCCTCGTGTTGCTGCGTCAGGAGCTGGGATCCTCGGCTGGCGACGATTCAGCTCTTATGGCCCGCCGCCAATCCGCTTCCCGCACTGGCCGCCGGCCTGAGCTTATTCTCTTCAACGCTGGTTAACATCAGGAATCGCGATAGCTCTAGCTGAAGGCCTCCTGCCGACCCGCAGCCCTTCTTCGGGGCTGTCGAATTCGGCAAAGGTTCCACCGCCTCGGCCTCAATTCCGCCCACTTTTCCCGCCCACGTTCCGCAACGAAACCAGAAAATTTGATATTCAGCGGGTTGAGAGGTTCGCCGATAATTCATCGGCCCCGCGCCGCCGGCCGGTTGTTGAGCCGCCCATAGACGGACAAATCGCGTTCGGTATAGTACCAGAGAGCACCGAGAAGCTCGTGAACTTGCTCGGTGATGCTACCAGCCGCCCTGCGACCTCGCCGAGGATGAAGATGAGCGTGATCAACAATGAGCAGAATCAGGAGCTTCCTGATCCACCCCTTGCCGATGAGAATGCTCAGGACATTATGGCTACGAGCACCAGCAACGGAACAAGTCCGGAATGAGACTGAGACCGGACTGCTGAGGAGTAAGTGCCTAGAAGCAATTCAATCAACAAAACGATACAAGAAGTTCCTGATGGCCGTTTTTGAGAAACGCTGCAATCTTGCCCACTTCAAATCCAATAGCGGGACCTACGGCGATAACCGTGAGTGCCGCAAGCTTGCAGTTCACGCTGTAAGCAGCCATGGTTAAATGAGATCATGGTCGGCGGGCAGACGTAGCCACGACAAAACGAACAGCCGGCGAATAGCCGTAAATCCATTGATCAACGCGCACGGCGTTCGAATCCTGCCAGTGGGCACGCACCCGTGCCAGACTAGTGTCCATAACGCCTCGGCGTCGAGGAGTTCGACAATTACTTTCATCAGAATCCTCCTTGCTCCCCGTAAACTTCTCAGGTTGATGCTGGGTTCAGATCCTCTCTCCAATAGATTTTCGAGGAATGGCGACTTTCGTTCGCGCGGTCTGTTGCCTCTTGATAAAGCTGTTGGTTTGAGGAGCTTGAGCTCCTCTTCGATTTTCAGGAACTCGGCATCCTTGTCGTCGCGTCTTGAAGACGCTTGAGGCAGTTAATTGATTGATCCACTTATTGTCTACGGTAGCTGCTTGCGCCTTGCCTGCCTCGTCGTCGTCGAAGCACTAAAATGGATAGTCGATAATTTGCTCAACAATAGCGCCAGCCCCACATTGGTAGCTCATCGCTCATGTTCTCGAGCAAAGCATGAGAGCGGAAACCCAGTTTGAAAATCTCATGGCAAAAACTGATG
>CAVUWW010000042.1:0-10438 GCA_963745135.1 uncultured bacterium
TGAGACTGATGCTGATGTGCCCGTCGCCGTTATAGTTGAAAGAACCGTATTGGAGAATATCCCTACCAATCAAGGCAATGATATTTTGCTGGTTCTTGAGATGCGGACTCGCCAGTACTGAATTGAATTGCAAATCAGGCAAGCCAGTCCCCGGAAAAGTGAGTTTCGCGGGATAGGCATTCATCGAACTGGATCCGCCCGGAGTGCCCACTTTCGCAACCGAAACAGGATTCACCCCCAAGGATTCGATTACCGTCTCATCAACCATCGTGGAAGAAGCTCCCGCGTCAATCAAAGCAAGCCCGATGACCGGATGAATAATTTTCCCTTTCTGGATCATCACCGGAACCAAGACATCAAGAATGGTCACCGCAATCGGTATGGTGGGGCCGACTATCCTTAAATGATCCCTTGAGATTGCGCTTTTTGTTGCGCCAGCTTCCAAATAATATCTAGTGTAGTGGGACATGAAATTGCTGAATTGTCTCTACCGGTTCTTCCTTTAAAACCTTTTGGACAAGGAAAAGCCCCGTCCCGAACTTCTTGACCCCCGCTTCATAGGCCTCTTTCGCATCCTCAAAAAAGCCGATGATCGAATTATCCTTGATCAGAACAAACTTGCCTTCTCTCCCTTCGGCGAGGAGCTGGGCTTTTATTTTTTGATAAAATTCGTATTCAGTTTTGAGCACGATATCCATAAAGTTAAGGGTTGCGGTCATGGCGTTAACCCTAACCCTTTTAAAAATTTTTGCAAGTTTTATTTCATTAAATTTTAATGAAATCCCGTCATTTCCCAATTAATCTCTTAAATTCCTCCACCATTGGAACCTGCTCGAAATCCACGCCGTACAATTTCGCCGTATGGTACGCCGTCCAGTCGGCAAAGACGAGCGCGTTGAAGATTTTATGCAGCTCATTTTTGCCTTCAAGCAGGATCACTTCCACTTTGAAGCCGCGGTCGTGGAACAGGCGTTCAAGCACGCTGAAACGCTTCATGATGCGCCGGTCGTCCGCGCCATCCTTCAGAAACATAAAATGGAAATTGCGCGAGAGCGGCGCGGTCTTTACCTTTGCGTCAAAGCCGGTCATCTCGTTGTGGTTCAGCTCCGAAATGAAATTCGCGAACGCCGGGATCTTGCCGGTTTCGTTGAACTTGATCTTCCAATTCTGCGCAATGGCGAAATTGCGCATCGAAGCGTAAATAATGGGCACGCTGCCATAAAGCCGCTTCGCCAGATCCTTCCCGCGCCGTTCCTCGCGCGCCGGATGCAATTGCGCCGCGAGCGCCTTCGCCTCCGAAAGCCACGCCTTTTCGCCCATCACCGCGAGCATCGCCTTCAAACTCAAGCCGGTCGCCATCCGCGGCTGCATATGGAAATCCGGCATCTGCACATACGGCAGCTTGAATTTTTGCGCGAGAGCGACCAACTTCCCGCGCGCGGCAACGACCGCGACCGCCAAATGCTTCGCGCGCGCCGTGCTGAAAGCGTCAATCGCTTCTTCGGTGCCGCCCGAATACGAACTCACGATAACGAGCCGCTCTTTCAATTCCTTTTCGTGCAGAGCCGGCAAGCCATAGCCCGGCCAGATGATGATGTCGAGTTCCGGATGCCAAGCGCGCAAAATGTCCGCCGCCAAATGCGATCCGCCCATTCCGGTGACGATAAATTTGCTAAATTTCCTGAGTTTTCCAGAATTTTCCACCAGCGGCTCATATTCAAACTGCCGAGCATAGTTTTTGATGTCGTCCGGGAGCATATAATTATTATACTCCTTTTGACCATCCTATCGGTTCATTAGCTAATGGGCGTAGATGCACCTTGAACGATTTTGACAGACTATCGGTTAAGTAGTGCTTGAGCTTATTGGTTTTACGGGTTTTGAAAGTAAAACTATTGTCCAGATAAATTGCAAACAAAGGACAAAAATGATGGTTATTCGGAAAGATAAATTTAAAATGTAGCCGAAAAATAGTGCTATGTATAATATTGATGCAGAGAAAAGTAATGCTAGGGTTATTATAATAAAGACCGCTCCTTTGTCGTGTTTGATATCAGGAAATGCCATTTTATCGGAAATTATCGTTACTAATATAAAATTTATAATCAATAAAGGAGCGATGAAGGAAATCGATAGGAGAATTAATTTAAGAACATCTAGGGTGATTAGAAGTTCTTTTGAAAAATGGAGGATGAAGGTCAACCCAGGGGCTATTAATAATATTGTGTTCAATACAGCAGCACTGAATGATTCTTCTTTTATTTTGTCTATTTCGGATAAGAAGTTCATAGTCGTTTTTGAACGCAGATGTTGTCGCCCATATTAATTTATATCAGTTTTTTTCTTTTTTAAGTTTTTCCCAACTATCCCGAGCTTTTTTGAGATTTACAAGATAGGATTTCCTTATTTCGGAGTCTTTCAAGAGCCAGCTGTCAACGATATCTTTTATCGCCGCTTCGTCATCTTTATAATTTACTAAGGAAGCTATACCTCCTCGCTGGATTGCTTCGGACATTTCATGGTCTCCTCTTTCAAAATAATTTTTTGCAACGGATATTTAATGCTTCTTGCAAAATCTCACTTGGATATGGCAAAAACGATTCGGGGATGGCGATGAAAATCTTTTGCAATTTATCATTGATTTCGGCGTATTCCTGCCAATCTTTGAAAATTTTACTTGCCTCTTTAGATGTCGTAAATTTATAAAAGAAAATTATTTTACTTTATTTCGCCCACATATTGTGCAGGATTCTATGTGCAGGTTGTACGCTCGTTTTGCATCTTCTAGCTCACGCCATTTTTCAAGATATGTTTTATCAATCTTACTCGGCGGCGTAATCGAACCTAGTGGCTCAAGTGGAAGCGGCGTTTTATTCTTAATCACGGCAAAATCTTCTTCTGCCATTTCTTTAAACCTCAATAATTTTTTTCCTTCGTTGCAACGCATTTATGTTTGTAATCTAGCATAATTTGCGTGGAATATGAAGCCGCCCGGAATGAGAGGAAAGAAGTTCCGCGCGCAAATCGGGGCATTTTCCGAGCAGGCGCGGGATGCTCCATTTGCCGAGTGCATCCGAGGAAATGGAGCGCCCGCGCCCGCGCAGGAAAATTCCAGAGCCGTTTGGATTTGCGCGCGGATTATTATTGGAATTTCACCGCGTCTCCCACTTTAATCCCGTCCTTCTCCACCGTTCCTGCGTTTACTTCAAGCACCTTATCCACATAATCCGGCGACGTGTAGATTTTCAGACTCCACAACGGCACACCCGGCTGCGGCTCTGCATTTTCGGCGAACCCCGCCACCTTGTTTCCCGAAATCCAGATGATGTCAATCGGGAAATTCATGTCCTTCATCCAAAAATTCTGCACGCCCGGCGAATTGAAAGTAAAGAACATCCCCTCATTTTCTGCCAAGCTCTTGCGCCCCGAAAGCCCGAGCGTCTGCTCTGCCGTCGTGCTCGCGATTTCCACATTGAAAACCGTATTGCCAATCGTCACTGTGTTCGTCGGCAAAGGCGGGTTCACGCGCGGAAAGAAGAACAAATACCACAAGTAAACCATCACAAAGACAATGAGCGCGAGGCAAAGGAAAATTGCGATAGGCATGGTGATAGATTTCATGCTATTTTTGAAGCATTGCTTCGAGCCACTGCACCCCCCTCAAATTTTGCAGCTCGCTTCTGACAATGTGAAATTGGCCAGCGACTTCCTCTATGTCGTTTGGAGAATAAAAGTAGAATTTTCTTTTGCCAAACTCATCTTGTTTTATAAATTCTTCATAAGTCGGCCTGTATTTCAAAGATAAATAAACTATGCCTCCCGTGTTAAGCGCCAAAAACGATTGCCTTAGAATTGTTTTCAAGCTTTCTTTCGGCACGTGAAGGAGTGAAGCAAAGGCAAAAATAATATCCAAGCCCTTGGGAAAGGCGAATGATTCAATGTCGGCAACTTGGAACCTGCCGTTAGGAATTTTCTTCAACACAAGCTCTATCATTTTTTCAGAAATATCTATGCCAAGATAATCATTTGTCCGCTTCATTATTTCTTCCGCATCCCTGCCGTTCCCGCAGCCAATTTCAAGCACTTTGGGATTTATTTTATTTACGGCAGCGAACGCATCGTTGATATCAGTCATGCGCACTCCTATCTCATCAAATTTTTTGGCGAGTTGTTCAGCCCCGTTATTATAGGCATCAACCGTGGATTGTTTCGCATTATTTTCCATGAACTTATTTTAGCATGAAAATTGCAATGCCGAACGCGACCGCCACGTTCAAGGATTCTTTTTTGCCGTGCATCGGGATTTCGACGATTTTATCAGCGAGCTTTAAAATTGACGGCGGGATGCCGCGAACCTCATCTCCGAGAATCAGCGCGATGCGAATCTGCGAATGCGTGCGAATGCTGCGAATATTGCTGATCGGAACCGAATTCTCTGACTGCTCGATCGCGAGGATTTGATAATTCTCTTTTCTTAATTTTCTGATTGCTGAAGACGTACTTTTCACCGATTCCCATTGGACATATTTCTCCGCGCCGAGCGCCACTTTCGCGAAATCGGGACGGAGCTTCCCAAAACGGTCCAATGGCGACGGTGTGATGCCACACAAATAAATCTTTTCGACGCCAGCCCCGTCAGCGGTGCGGAAAATCGAGCCCACATTGTGGATGCTGCGGATGTTATGGAGAACGACGTTTAATTTCATCATCCCGGAAATCAATATAGACCCCGGATATCCTCAACCAGCTCTGGAAATGCGGGATGGTTGAAATGACCCCCGTCGCGGAACGTCCTGCCGGTCGCATCGGGCAATTGCTTCTGATATCTCAGAAAATTAAAGAACGGCACCACTGGATCGTCCTTGCTGTGATAAAGGAAGATTTTCCCTCCTTGCGCATTGAATTTCTGGAATGTTTTGGGCAGTAAAAAATCACCCTTGCTCCATGAAGGCGCCACAAGGAACGTGGCTCGAATTCTTTTCGGAAAATCGTTTCCGACAAATATTTTGCTAAGAAAAGCCCTCCCAACGAGTGCCCTACAAACACTATCCCCGGCCTGCAATACGGGACGAATTTTTCAAACCAAATTTTCCATTCGGCGTATTTGGCGTTGAGCGCGATTGGGCATATCTGGCAGGAGCACCTCGAACTTCGCCCCAAGCGCCTTTCCTAGCGTCCTTTTCCAATCGCCTTGCACGGATCTATACCTCCCGATATCAATACGCCGATTCTTGAGAAACAAAATGTATTCCTTATACGTCTTAAAGGGGTTCCCTCCGTGGATGACCACAATTTGCCTTTTCACGTAATTAGAATAGCACAAAATTCAACTCAAAGAGGCGCTTACATGCTTCATAAAAAACGGGAGGCGCGATGGCCTCCCTTATACTGGCTGATTTTCCTCGTCGGCGCAAATCGGCACGACGGACAAAAGCGGCTTCTTTTTGACTGAGTGGAAAATCCGCCCGATATCACGCTTTGCGAACGGGATTCCTTCAAAATAACCGTCACGCGCGATCTCCACCCACCAGCCAAGTTGGAACGCGGCAGAATCCCATTTACCGTCAGAGGACCCTCCGCGTCCTTCGCTCGCGGCCTTCATGCCGGCTTGAAAATCCGGATTCGCCGCTTCCTCGGCTGACAGGCGAATGACCGACCCGTCTTCCAGTTTGACCGATATTCCGGCAGGCGGCGCGTCATCCTTCTTCGCTTTCCCGCGTATCAATCTGAATAATCCCATTTTCGACTCCAAACTAGAACTGCTTGCAGTTTAAAAGAAAATTTCAAGAATTGCAAAATTATTCAACTGCCCCTCTCACCCTCCGAATCCCCGCGCCGACGGCTTCCTCTTTCGCCAACTTGAAATGCCCGATCTCGCCGGTGTGCTTGACGTGCGGGCCGCCGCAGAATTCTATGGAAAACGCCTTCTCAAACTGCGGATTTTCAACGGTCGCGGATTTCGGCCCGACGGAATAGACCGACACGCGGTCGGGATATTTTTGGCCGAACTCGTGCTCCGCGCCAAGCTTTTCGGCCTCCTCGCGCGGCATCTCGCTCCGGATGACCGGCAAGTCCTCCGCGATTTTTTCGTTCACGATCCGCTCGACTTCACGCTTCTGCTCCTCCGTCATCTTGCCGTCGTAATTAAAATCCATGCGCAAGCGTTCGCTCGTGATATTGCTCCCCCGCTGCTTCACCTGCGAACCGAGCACCGTCTGCAGCGCCTTCAGCAATAAATGGTGCGCCGTGTGCAGCCGCGTCGTCTTCTCGGAATGGTCGGCAAGGCCGCCTTTGAACTTCTGCTCAACGCCGGCTCGGGAAATTTCCTGATGTTGCGCCAGTTTTTCTTTGAACTCCGCGATGATTTTTTCCTGATCATACTGCAGCAATGGATTGTTCGGCTCTTTTTTCCTCAATTCATCGAATTCTTCCAAGGAAAGCTCGGCGGGAAAACCGTATGTCGCATAAAGATCGAAAATGGTTTTGCCGTCAATCCGATTTTTAACCTCCGTTGCTTCCGCGAGCGGACTGGCGCCGCCAATATTGAAGTTCCCAGCGGCATAATATTTACGGATGACATTCAACCCGCGAACCAGCGTTTCGCGGAAACGCGCCTCTTCCCCGGAAATGATCTTTTGGATTTCCTCTTTTTGTTTTTCCAATTCGGGGTACGCATCGCCGTACATTCGCACCACCGGACCGGTAATTTTCGAAAATCCATCCTCTTTTATGCCGATTTTATCGGCATAGCGGACGGCGCGGCGGATGAGGCGCCGGACAAAATATCCCCGGTCCGTCCTGAAAGGGCGGACTCCGTCGGCGATAAGAAAGGTTGCGGCTCTCATGTGGTCCGCAATGATTCGGAAGGCGTATTTATTTTCGCCTTCATATTTTTTGCCGCTCTCGTTTTCAAGCTGGGCAAGAATCTCCTTGTGGTTTACGAGGAACATGTCGGAATTGCCGTCCGCCGCCATCGTGATGCGTTCCAGCCCGCCGCCGAAATCCACGTTCCGCTGTTTTAACTTTTCAAACGAGCCATCTTCATTTTTTTTGTATTCCATGAAAACCGAATTGCCGATCTCAAGGAAACGCCCGCAGTCGCAGTTCGGGTGGCAATTTTTGCCGAATTTCGGATCGTGCGTCTTGCCGCTCGGATCAAAATCGTAGAACACTTCCGAATCCGGCCCGCCCGGCTCGCCCGCCGGCATTTTCGAGGGCACGCCCGCGCGGCTCCACCAATTTTTCTTCACGTCATACGAAAAAATCCTGCCGCCCTGCATGCCCATTGCGCCGCCGTTCTCCTCCAAACCAAGCTTCACGTATTTCGCCTCGATCCCCTTTTCCGCAAAAAGTTTTTTCCAGATTTCAACCGATTCCCCGTCCGCCGGAATACCGGTCTCCGAGTCGCCCGCGAAAACGCTCACGTACAATTTTTGCGGATCAAGCCCTGCGCCTTTTTCTTTATCAGTCAAAAATTCAAAAAACCACGCGAGCTGCTCTTCCTTGAAATAATCGCCGAACGACCAGTTGCCGAGCATCTCGAAAAAGGTCGTGTGGCGGTTGTCGCCGACCTCGTCAATATCCTCCGCACGGAAGCATTTTTGCGAATTCGCCACGCGCTTCCCTTCCGGATGCCGCTCGCCCAAAAGGTACGGCACCAAGGGCTGCATGCCGCTGCCGGTGAAGAGCGTCGTCGGGTCGTTCTCGGGCACGAGCGATGCCGACGGGATGATCGCATGCCCGCGCTTTTTGAAAAATTCCAAATATTTCCTGCGGATTTCAGCGGTTGTCATTTTCACACTCTATCACCGAAATTCATACTTTTCAATGGAGATATTTGAAGACCGTCTTCGCGGAACGCGGCACAAACGGCATTCAGCGGCCCTTTTTAACGCTGAACCCCCGGCAAGACGGCCTTATCGTCTTTGCTTGAACCAGCCGCTGGCCCAGTTTTTATCTTTCCATATCTGTGAAATCCCAGATCCGCGGGATTCTCGCCGCCGGAAATTCTTTCGATCTCGCCGCCTTTTTTTTCGAACCGCTCCCGCATCTTGGCGACTTTCGTGGCAAGCTCGACGGTTTCTTCGGGAAGTTCTTTACGTTTCATTTTCCATTGCGACCAATAGTCAATAACAAGCCGGCTGTCGCCGAAGATTTTTTTTGCTTGTGTTTTTTTCGCTATCTCGAGCGCGTACCGCAGGGCGAGCAGCTCGCCGTAGTTGTTTGTCGCTGACGGGCTTTCAATCAGATGTTTTCCAAATTTATTCAGATTGCCTTTTTTGAAAACCTTGTGTAAAAGATTTTTGCCCGCTTCGTCCGTCACGCTTATTTCCACGCCTTCTCCCCTGCCGGTGCCTGCGTCAAAATAAATTCCTTTCTTTGGTTTCCGGCCTCCGGCTTCTGGCCTCTCTCCATAAACCGCCCCGCCCGTGAGCCACGCTTCCGCCTCGCCTCTGTCATTGAACGCTTTGAATCGTGCGCCCATCACGCCTTTGACCATCTTTTCGGTCGTCGGCCAGTCGTCCGTCACGCCGCTATTGCCGGAGGATGGGACGAAATAAGCATAGTATTTTCTTTTCTTTTCGGACATTTTTGTCTTTATCAGCGACCGCTGATAACTTCGGTTTTTAATCATTTTTCAATATTGATGCTGTTTCGGGCGGTTAGGTATTCGACTATCTCCTGCGCCGCTTTTTCGGCTTCACGCTTCGTCTCGAATTCCGCCGCGCCGACGCCGAAATGCCCGCCGCCGCCAGCGTATTTCGCAATCAGCCGCCCAAGATTGACTTTGCCTTCCTTCGTACGCCATGGATTTTGGCTGACACTCAATTTATATTGCCCATCCTTCTTAAAAACCCGCACGAGGTACAAAAGCCGGGGATATAGAAAATATGGGATAAAGCGCGGCTTTGCGAATTTCTGCTTAGGAAAATAAATATAGGCGACACGACCGGTTTCGGTAATCTTCCTTTTGACGTACGCCGTTGCCGACAGAATTTCCTGCTTCGCTTGACGGACGGCTCGGCGCACTTCGGGCCGCTTGGCAATTTCAACAATCGGTTTTTCAGCAAGCAATGTCACAAACGTTTTATTTGCCACCGGAGTACGACCATATCGGTCAAAAAAAACATCGATCTGCAATGCCGGCTCATTCAGCCCGATTGTCTGCCGCGCCGAACGGTACTTTGCGCCGTCAATGATGTCGCCCCAATGGATCGTGTCCTTCAAATGAACCGGCAATTTCCAACCGAATTCTTTCTTTAAAACTGCGGCGACTTGCCGGCAGCATGACGGATATTCCGGATCGTAATGCCACTGCTCCGTTGGTTTGAATTTTTCTTTCCATCCCCCTTTGCGGAACGACCCACTGTGGTGGTCGAACCACCATGCCGCTTTGGGATGAAAGGGAAAATCCACGACGATTGCCGGATTGCGCTTGCCCCGAACCGAGTCGAGGGGTTTTCCTTTAAATAATTTATGCGACGTGAAAAAATTTTCTTTCAGATAATCGTTTAATAGATAATAATCAAGTGGTTGAAAATGCCCGATATCGTCCCCGCGCGAGCGCAAAAACGCGAGCATCACCGCGCCCGCCGCGCGCCCGTCGAAATCGTCGTGGAAGTAGAGGTCGTAGGTCATGCGAATGAATATAATGCGAATTTGCGAATGTATGCGAATGCTACGAATAGTGCGAATTTTGGTTGATGATTTGCATTATTCGCAGCATTCGCACGCCATTCGTAGATTCGCATTACGCCTTAAGAGCTTCGATTCCGGGAAGGCGCTTCCCTGCCAAATAATCCAGCATCGCGCCGCCGCCGGTCGAAATGAAGCTGAATTTCTTGTCGAGCCGGATTTTTTTCAGGAACATCACCGTCTCGCCGCCGCCGGTTATCGAAAGCGCCGCCCGGTTTTTGGCGATCGCTTTCGCAAGCGAGAACGAACCACGGTCATAGGGCTTTTCCTCAATTAAACCGACCGGGCCGCTCCAGATGACCGTCTTCGCCCGCGCGATTTTTTTGCCGAACGCCGCGGCCGTCTTCGAACCGATATCCAAAATTTTTCCGCCGCGCCACTGGAAATCCATCGGCAAAATTATATTTTTGTACGCCGCTATTTTTTTTACGGCGCTCAAATCGGCGTCCTCGTCCCTTATTGATTTTTTCACATCCATTCCCTTAATCGACAGAATCGTGTTCGCCGGTCCGCCGCCAAGCAGGAACCAGTCCGCTTTGTTTTTGAAGTATTGGATCACGCCCAGTTTGTCGGCTGCCTTCGCGCCGCCGATAACGAATACAAACGGATGCTTTGGTTTCTTCATCGCGTTTGAAAGAAATGAAATTTCTTTTTCCATTTCCAGTCCCGCATAGCTCGGAAGGAATCTCGTGATTGCTGCAACCGAGGCGTTCGCGCGGTGCGAAACCGCAAACGCGTCGTT
>CAVUWW010000043.1:0-7330 GCA_963745135.1 uncultured bacterium
GTTATATTCGGCCTAGTTGTCAACGGCGACGAAGTCGCCGAATTTTTTGGTGAGGTTTTTGACGGAGATGATGTTTCCCATGGAAATTATTTTTCTGTCATTCCCGCGCAGGCGGGAATCCACGCTTCTAACCTCAAACATCTTAAAGCGTGGATCCCGGCTCCCGTGTCGGAGCACGGGACAGGCTCCGCCGGGATGACAAGCGGGAACGGGCTGTGAGAAAATAAAAGCGTAAGTCCATTTTCTCACAGCCCGTTCCCGCTTGTCAATGTGAATAACTCGCCTTGACTTAATTCATTAGATACCTAATAATTAGTACGCATCAGCAATGATGAAATTATCATGAATACTTCACGCCCCCTTCATGGGCTCTTGTTTCAAATAATGAAGCAGGCGCGCACCGACTTCGACCGCTGGCTCCGGAAGACGAAAACGGGCGTCACCGCGCTCCAATTCGGCGTGTTGCGCTCTATCGCCAGGAAAAAGAGACCTTTCAATGAGCTGGCGCGGCACCTGTCGCTCCAACCGCCCTCTATCCTGCCTTCTGTGGATTCGTTGGAACAGCATGGGCATATCGTGCGGCGCGGCGATCCCGACGACCGGCGGAAGGTCTATCTCGCGATTACTGCGAAAGGGAAGAAGCTCCTAAACCGCATTTCCGCGGGCCATCACACCGACACGGTGACGAAAGCGTTCAAAAAAATGGGGCAGGCGAAACAGAAACAGCTGGTCGCGCTGCTTGAGGAACTCGCACAAAACATTCCGAGCAGATAAAATATTTCTGTCATTCCGCGAAGGCGGGAATCCGTGCTTTCGGAAATGTTAAAATTGAAAGCATGGATTCCGGCCTCCGCCGGGATGGCAAAGAAAAAATATGCCCTCCATCACCTCCCGCTTCGGCAAATGGAAAATCGTCGGCGCCGTCGTCGCGCTGCTTTTGGTCGTCTGGGTCATCTATCATTTCGCGGCTAGCGGCCAGAGCCAATACCAGACCGTCGCCGTAACGCGCGGCACAATCACGGAAACCGTTAGTGTGACAGGTAACACGACGCCGGTACAAAGCTTGGAGCTTGGCTTCCAAAACGCCGGCAGCATCAGCGCGGTGTATAAAGAGGTTGGCACGCAGGTAAGCGCCGGGGACGTCATTGCGCAACTCGATACGCAGGATTTGCAGGCGCAGCTCGCGCAAGCGAAGGCAAACGTTGACGCGCAGACGGCGACGCTCGCAAATCTCCAAGCGGGAGCCACGCCACAAAACATCGCCGTTTCCCAAACGGCGGTCGCGTCGGCGGAACAGACGCTCGCAAACGCCTATCTTGGCGCGGAAAACACCCTCGATGCGGCGTACGCCGAAGCCAATGATGCCGTGCGAAACCAATTGAGCGCGTTCTATTCGCAGCCGGAAAGCAACAATCCCCAGCTGACGTTTTCCGTGACCAATTCCCAACTCGCAAACAACATCGGCATCGAACGCGTCGAAGCAAGTAACGAACTCAATGCCTGGCAGGCAGAATTGCAGGCGCTTTCGCCTACTGTTGCCTCGGGGACGCTTGACACGGCGCTCCAGAATGGTGTCGCGCATTTGGCCGTAATCAAAAATTTAGTGATCGATTCGGCAACGGCGGTCGTTGACGGAGTGAATTTGCCGGCTGCGACGGCGACCGCCTACAAGACGAGCATCACGGCCGCGCTCACCGACGTGAATACCGCCGTCACGAACGTCACGGCCGTCATCCAGAACGTCGCCTCGGAAAAAGCCGCGATCTCCCAGGTGCAGGCGGCGCTCGCCGTCACCCTCGCCGGCTCGACGCAGAACAACATTGACGCCCAGCAAGCGCAGGTCGAACAAGCGCAGGCGAATTTGCAGAGCATCCAAGTGCAAATTTCGCAGGCATCGCTCGTTTCCCCCATCAGCGGCGTCATCACGGAACAGAACGCCAAGGTCGGGCAGATCGCGACGCCGGGCACTCCCGTCGTCTCCATCATCTCGGACGGCAGCCTTGAAATTGACGCGGACGTGCCGGAGGTGGACATCGGCAAGGTGAACGTCGGTGATCCGGTTTCAATCACGCTTGATGCGTTTCCCGGCGAGACCTTCACCGGCAAGGTGTTCTACGTGAACCCCGGGCAGACCATCATCAACGGCGTCGTGGATTACCTCGTGAAGACCTCCTTTGACAAGAACGATCCGCGCATGAAGGCCGGCCTCACTGCGAACCTCGACATCCAAACGCAGACGAAGCCGGACGCGCTCATCCTGCCGCAATACGCGATCATACAAAACGCGAGCGGGTCGTTTGTGGAAATTCTTTCAAATGGCACGCCGAAGCAAATTCCCGTCACGCTCGGCATCCAAGACCAAAGCGGCAATGTCGAGATTGCATCGGGAGTCACGGAGGGAGAGCAAATCGTGAATATCGGACTCAAGCAATAAGACAAAACAGAAAAAACAAAAGTGGCTTTGCGGTCATGGCGAAGACGAATGTCCGCAAAGCCACTTTTGTTTTTGCTGTTTGCATATTGCTTTCGCCAGTTTTGGGAGGACAACCTAAAAACGGCGGTGTGTTTGAAATCATGCGCAGACGAATGCTTTCAAACACACCGCCGTTTTGTTTGGCAATATTGACTCTCGCCAGTTTTTGGGTAAAGAGAAAAAAAAGAAAGCCGATGGGCGGCTTTCAGGATGCTTGAATTCCTCCAAGTGCGATGGCCAGCCTTCGCAGTCTTGGATTCCCGATCACAAAAAGTTTTTCAAAACCATAACTGATTAGCGCGATGCGTATTGCTGCACCAAGACAATCAACGATATAGCATCCAGGTGCCTGATAGGGCTTATTCTCCGGAATGACCAGATTGGCGCGCGCCGGCAGAGAAACATTCAGCGATTGTAGTGATTCGTAAGACTCTTGGTCCATAATCAACGCGTTCCCCGCCATTTGACCGCGAAGCCTTTCCACGTCCTCTATGCCTTGCAAAACGACGATTCCCGACTTTGACATTGTTCGGCTCCTAGTTTGAAACAACTGCTTCCATGTTACGCTGACAAGCGGTTGATTGTCAAAACCAAAGACCGCCCCATTGCTGGAGCGGCTTTTTTATGGAACGTCTATCCGTTCATCGGCCCGTGCTGGTCCGGTCTCGCAAAGCGCGTGCTGCCTTCCGGTTCCTCGATCTTGAGGTTCACGCGGGCGTTGTTCTTGACGCCTACGATCCTCAAGAGCGAGCGGATGGATTTCGCCGTCGCGCCCTGGCGCCCGACCACTTGTCCCATGTCCATCTGGTTCACGTGCAGCGTGAGCAAAACGCCCATCTCATCAACCTTGCGGTCAACCTTCACGTCCTCCGGATGGTCCACGAGCGACTTTACCAAATACTCGAGGAATTCCTGATCTGCGGTAGGTGAATTCGCCATTACGGTAATTTATGTCTTCCTGTGCCGACCTTTTCAGATTGAATAAGCCCATTATAACCGATAGCTAAAATTTTGTCAAATCGCAAAACCTCACTGATATAGTACGGTTTTCGGATTACTTTAGGATGAGAAAAAACGCCGAAATCCAAAAAATAATGAAGGTTTTCGCGAAATTCGGTTAAATGACCCGACCGGGCGATTTAACTGAAAAATCATTTAATAATTTTTTAATAAATGATTTCTATAATGGAAATCATGAAAGGAAAAATCGCTTTGGAAATTTTGGAGGTTGTAGCCGAAAAAAGCGGCAGAATGGCCGATGCCGTTGAGGTGCTCGTAAAAAGCCGTTTGGCTCTTTGGGACTTTGGGAGGGTCGCATACGAAGTCAGAAAACGCCGGACGACCGAAAGAAGGCGGACTGAGAAAAAATTCAAACAATGGAAAGCCGATGCAAAACTCCGGGAGCGGTATCGAAACATCATCCGCTGGCTCGAGCGGGACGGCATGATTAAAAGACCGATTAAAAAAGGCGAGAAATGGCTGGAAATAACCCGAAGGGGGCAGAAATACATGGAACAACTGCGCAAGAGAAAAAAGGATGCCTTTCCTATTCCACGCTACGCAATTAACCCGAGCGATGATCTGATCATCGTTTCCTTCGACATTCCGGAAAAAGAAGCAAGAAAACGACAGTGGCTACGCACCGCCTTAAAAATCATGCGTTTTCGGATGAAGCAGGAAAGCTTTTGGATTGGTTATGCAAAAATACCCAAAGAATTTATCCAAGATATCCGCCGAATGAAAATAATCGGCTGCATAGAAATCTTTAAAGTGACCCAGAAAGGCAGCTTGCGAGAAATACCAATGAAATGAATTCGGTTAAACCGCCCGACCGGGCGGTTTAACCGAATATACAGGAGGTCATCTTTTTTGGGCATCTGGTTTTATAAAATTTATGAAGATACCCCGCCCTGATGGGCGGAGTTTTAAGTTTGGAGAGTGATAAAAAGAACCCAATGACAAGGATCGGGTTCAAGTGGGATAAAGGAGGTAATTAAGTATCAGAGAACGGGTTTCCTCTGTGGCCGCCTCGAGATGGCCTTTTCTGTTCACCACGACATGGCGGTAGTATCGTTGCGCGTGGATTTCTTTTTGGACTACGCTTGCGCGGCAGAGAGTATCGCGGACACCTGTCCCGCGGCCACTGACTCTCGCCGAAAGATCCTCAATGCAATCCGGTATAATTCCTATTACAATGGCATCGGGAACCTTCCGTATGACAGTTTGAACACCTTGCGGGTCGGGTATTGCGAGCACCGCCGGAAACAGTCCGCGTTTTTGGGACATTTCTTTTTGGGAAATTCCATAGAATTCGCCGTAAACTTCCGCCCACTCGAAAAAAAATCCATTTTCACCAACTTGCGGAATTCTTCCCTCGAAACGAAATGATAATCACGGCCGTCAACGGCTTTCAAGCCGTCCTGCGGGTTCTTTCCCTACTCTCCCAACTCTTCCAGCTTTCCCTTCACCATCGCTTCGACATCGGCGTTCGCCTTGTCCACCGACTTCTGCATCTTTTCCTTCGCCCTGAACGAATCATCCTCGGTGATTTCCTTTTTGCTTTCAGCGTCTTTGAGATGTTTCATTATATCGTCGCGACGGGCGCGGATCTGGATACGTGCGGCTTCGGACGTTTTTTTGATTGTCTTTGTGAGCTCTTCGCGACGCTCGTCACCCAAGGGCGAGAGCGTTGCGCGGATCGTATTGCCTTCATTCGAGGCACTCAAGCCCAGGTGCGCATTCTCAATCGCCTTCGTCACGGCTCCCACGGCATCCTTGTCCCAAACCATCACTTGGATCGTCCGCGGCGGCAGGATGCTCAAAGAACCAAGTTCCTTGACGGTAAGCCACTGGTCGTACAAATTCACTTTAATGTCCTGGATCATATCCACGGAGGGCCGGTTGCCGCGGATGCCGGCGAAGTCGGCCTTCAGCTTTGAGACCACGCCGGAAAGCGCGGCGTCGAGGTCTTTGATGAATTGGTCGGAGGCGGACATAGCACTATTATATGATATTCTTATGTTCTTTTGGAGACCGTCTTCGCGCTGCGGCGCGAAGACGGTCTTCAAATCACGCCAGCAGATTCTCCAGCTGCAATCGCGGATTCAAGCTGAAATTCGCCTGTCGTTCATATAACGCCAAAGTTTTGTGCCAAAGCATTGGAAATTGGAAATTGGAAATTGGAAATTTCATATTCCATCCCAACACCATGATCACGGCGTCCAAAAACTTCTTCAAATCGAAATCCTCCGGCTCGATTATTTTTTTGATAAGATCGCGGCTTGCCCCGAGCGCAGTCGAGGGGCGCTCGAAGAATTTCAGGAATTTTTCCGCAAGTTCGATGTTTTTCGCAAACGCTTCGTCGTGCGTGAGCCGCCATGCGAGCCCGGGTTTGCCCATTGATTTTTTAGCAATGGAGGTTGGAGTTTCGAGGTTGGAGGTTGGATTTTTCAAACCTCCAACCTCCAAGTTCCAAGCTCTTTCGATTTCCTTCTCCGGCACCAGCCCGAAATAAATTTTCTGGAACCGCGAAAGGATCGTCGGTATGAGCGATTCGACATCCGCAGTGACCAAGATCAAAAGCGACGAAGCCGGCGGCTCTTCGGTGATCTTCAAAAGCGCAGATTGGGCATCTGCCGTGAGCAATTCGGCGTCGTCAATGATGAGCGTCCGGCGTGGGCTTGTGTTTGGCTTTTGCCATAAAAAGTTTTTGATTTCCCGAACCGCGTCAATGCCGATCGAGCCGTTTTCGCCCGGCTTGATAATGTTGCAATCATTAAGGACGGCCCTTTGCGACAGATGGCTGTCCTCTCCCGTTTCCAAATAATGTGCCAGATTTTGCGCCGCCAATTTCTTGCCAACCATGGCCGGGCCGAAAAAAAGATAGGAATGCGAAAGTAGCCCGCGATCGGCGAGCTTTTTCAGGTCTTCCGTGACAGTTCCATGACCTATCATCCTATTCAATTGAAACAATTTATCTCCAAGCCGTCAATATTTGCTTTCCCTGAATTCTTGATATACTACGGGTAGATTGCTTGACAACCGAATACGGTTCACTTCAAAGCTCTTTGACAGCCCATTTATTTGAAAGGCCGTCTAGATGCTTACCCCCGAATGGGGAAAGTAATTTTCAAGTTTCAATTTTCAATTTCCAAACAATTTCCAATGATCGAATGGCTATAATTTTCAATGAGTTTGCATTGAAAAGCAGAAACTGAAAATTATTCTCATCCGGGGATAAGCATCGTTGCAATAAATTAAATAAATTCATGAAAAAAATTTTAGTTTTGACTTTTGTCGCAATTGCAATCGCGGGCTTTGGAGGGACAACAGTTTTGGCCCATGCCCAAACGGCGACTGCGAATCAGGCGACGCTCCAGCAACAGCTGCAGCTTATGAAAGACAAACTCCAACTTTTGGAGTTGGAACAGGCCGCAGCCGCGCAAACGGCAACGCCCGCTCCGGCAGCGGCGCAGACGCAAGCCCCGACAGCCGCAAATATTTCGGCTGCGGACGCTTCCGCATTGAATTCCGCGCTTTCTCTGCTTGCGACGACGCTCGGGAGCTTGCAATCGGCAATCCAGAGCAACCCGCAATTCATGGCGCAAAACGGGCCAGTGGTCGCGCAAGCGCTTTCCGGGATTGAAGGTTCGCTCGCCGCAGTGTTGGTTTCGATGCAAACGCCGGCGCAAACAACGCCTGTAGCTTCTGCAGGAACGGAAGCCGCTCCGTTGGCTGCCGCGAACCCGGGCAATCCTTCGCAAGCGGCTGGGCAATTGCCGGCAGTTTCGCAGCCGCAAGCGTTGAACCAGGGTTCGCTTCTGCCTTCGGTCAACAGCTTGACGCAGCCCGCGAACA
>CAVUWW010000044.1:0-22427 GCA_963745135.1 uncultured bacterium
AAATTATAGTTTTTATTCGAACTTACATCAATAGATCTTAATTTCAAATTTCTTAATTTATTTTTATCTAATATATCTTTTATATACTTAACAATCTTTAATTCTTCAATCTGATTTTTTGTAAGGCGATTATACATCTCTGTTAAAGCCCATTTCGAGTAACAAAGCTGAGTCCCCTTTATTTTCTCAATTTTTTTAGAAAAAAGTGTCAATTTTTTATGTTGTACGCTTTTTTTATCAAACTCTGCAATAGAAAAATTGATGTATCTAAATAAATTTTATTTGGAAATACTTCTAGCCGATCAAGTCGGCAAGTTTGAAGTTCGACGAGGCGTTTATAAAGCCGGTCGGGTCCACGATCTCGATCGCCGGACGATCGCCTGCCCGAATATCGGCCGAGGCGACCGCTTGGAGCGTCATCGTCGAGGAGGCATTCGGATTGGCGCCGGTCGAGGATGGCGCATTCGACGCGAGGACGCCGATCGTCTGCGGCGCACCATTGCCGGAAGTAACTGGATGAGCCTTCATATTTTCGAGGTACGCAATCGAACCGACAATAAGCACCATAACGACGATCAGGCCCAGGCTCTTTTTGTTCATAGGCGTTACAGGTGGTGGCTTAGCAAGAAAGTGTTCACAAAACTGAAATTGGCGACGAGTGAAAGGTTTTGCGTAAAGACCAGGATGCCCAGGACTACCAAAATTGCGCCGAACGCTTTTGTCACGTACTCCAGTTTTGCCGCATACCGCGCGATGAATGCCGCCGCCTGCGCCGCCAGCGCACCGACGACGAGAAACGGCAAGCCGAGCCCTAATGCATACGAAAGCAGAAGGTAAAACGCTTCGCCCGGCGCCGAGGCCGCGAGTCCGAGGATGCCACCGAGAACCGGCCCCACGCACGGCGTCCAACCGACCGCGAAGGCGAACCCGAACGCGAGCGACGTGAGATACCGCGAACGGAACGAGATGCCGACGCGCATCTTGTGGTCGAACTCCAGGAACTGCACGCGGAAGAACCCCATCAGGTACAGCCCGAAGAAGATGATGAGCGCGCCGCCGATCCACGAAAGCCATGTCTGCACGGCGTACGCGGCGTGCGCCAGCACGGTGTTAAGGAGGATACCCAAGAGCGCGAACACCACGCTGAACCCGATGACGAAAAACAGGCTATTCAGGAATATCGCCGCGCGGGACGGCTGTGCCGTGTTCGATGACGATTCCCCGGCCAGATACGCCAAAAAGCCCGGGATGATTGGCAGGACGCACGGAGACAGGAACGAGACCGTCCCGGCAATGAAAGCGACAATGATAGGGACATCGACCATGATAAGGATATTATTGATTGTAGCAAATAGGAGTCCGGCAAAAAAATAATTTAGTGGCTCCAAGTGATTCCTTAACACAACCCACACTACGAGCACGACCACAAGGCCATACTTTTTCTTCTGAACTTTTTTATGCATGACCATTCAATTCTTGAACACATTACGGCAAGAAAAAAATATATTCAACTTCTGAATAGATAAAAAACAGCCCCGATTCCGTCAGGGCTGTTTTGGTATGTCCAATTCCTGAACCTTCACTGTTTCGCCCGCTGGGGAGGGACATCTGCCCCTTTTTACGCGCCGAACGATAACTTCCGCTTGTTTTTGGCAATTTCAGCCAAAGATCCCAGCTCCGTCAAAGCCCTCGTGGTTGCGCTTTTTTCATTTCAGAACTGGTTGCGTATTCGCGTAATCGACAAAATATTGAAGCGCGGGTAGCTGAAGCGGGAAAAATCGTTCCGGATTACTCCGAAGAAGACCCTTCAAATCCGGAATGGAAATCCATCGGGGATCTTTTGCCTCCGCCGGGTTAAGCTCGACCTCACCCGATGTTTCACATAGAAATACGAATCCTATCCACGGAAGGCCGCCTTTCGTTTCCAACGCTTCCTGGCAAATAAACGGCTTGAAAACAAAGGATTTATCATTCGGTTGTGGTTCCGCAATCGGACTTTGATAGTCGTCAATAATTTTCGTGATTTCCAATCCGCATTCTTCTTTCACCTCGCGCCGCAGGGCATCATAAACGTTTTCGTACGCATCAACGCCGCCAGCAGGGACTTCAAACATTCCCGAATATGTCGGGCTCGTATCCGGTTTCCATCGCGTCTGAAGGAAGACCTCCGTCACCGTGTTCCGTTTCCGCGTGAGAATTGCGGAAACAATGATTCTAGGATTCGGGTTCATGGACTTTTGATTTTTGCGCTATAAAGTTTATAAATTTCGTTTCAATGTCGTGCCATACCTCTGTTGTCTTATTGATCTCAATAAGATGCAGGTCGTGGCGCTCGATAAGGTCGCGAATAATCACTTCGCTCCATGACCTCCGAATATGGCCGCCGCCATTCTCATACAGATGGGGCGCTACTTCTCTGCTCTTCGCCATTTTCGGATCATCCTCGGTTTTTCCCTCAATCATAATATAACCACCATCCTTCAAAAGCCGTATGCATTCTTCAAAGAAATGGCTGAGTTCCTCGTCGGTAATGTGGAGCGCCGAGCGGGAATAAAAAGCATCGACATTTTCGGGCTTTCCAAGCGGGAGTTCCCGCGTGTCGGCGACAACTGGAAATACTTTGTCGGCAGTTCCGTCGCGCCCCGATGCTTCGCGGAGTTGCTTGAGAGCATTCAGGGAAAAATCGGTAGCTACGACTCTGGAGTTTTTCTCCCGCGCGAAGAACCTTGCGTCCCTGCCGTTCGCCGAGCCGACCTCAACCACCAAGGCATTCTCCGGCAATAATTCAGCGCACCGCTTTGCGAAAAGATTGGGGACGTTCTCAATCTCGCGCGATTCCTCTTTTCGGCTTTCGTGCTGGGCTTCCCATAATTGTTTCTGATCGTCGAATTGCTCCGGCATAATAGGTTAAGTATATCATCATTGCCTTTCCTAAAAATCAGGGGTAGGATAAACTCGGATCTTTAAAAGAAAAGAGGTGTTTTCATGACGACACTGCTTACGGCGGAAGAGTTTGAACGGAACTTGAAAAGCGGCGTGCGCGATTTCACGAATGTGACGATCGAGGGCGACGTATCGCTCGACGGCAGGAAGATGAAAGGTAATTTGAATTTGAGGCGTTCGACGGTAAAGGGCGGGTTCCACTTTGAAGCGGTGCGACTTTCGGGGAACCTCGACCTTGGCGAGGCAAGTATTGAGGGCGACCTTCACTTGGAACGGTCGCACGTTGGCGGTATGCTTGACCTCACCAGTTGCCGTGTTCGTGGCGTACTCGACCGATCCGCATCGGTCGTCAAGGGAAAAGAAATCATCATTGACGTGCAATCGCGCGAATATCTCCGGCCGTAATAAGTGAAGCAACTCTTCGTATCGCATCAACGACCGCGCGGTTCTCCTCGCGGTCTTTTTTTATTCCCAAGTTTCGAGATACGCCATATCCAATTCCTGAACACATAGCGACGAAAATAATCATATTCAATTTCCGAACACACGAAAAACAGCCCCGATATTCCCTGGGCTGCTTTCATATGTCCAATTCCTGAACCTTTACCGCTTCGCCCACTGGGGTGCTCTTCTCGCCTTCTTCAATCCGTATTTCTTCCGCTCCACCATTCTGGAATCTCTCGTCAGATAGCCGGACACTCTCAAGCGCTTTTTCCACGCTGAATTTTTTTCTACTATCGCTCTCGCTATGCCGAGACGGATAGCTTCAGCTTGGGCGTGGATGCCACCGCCTGACACGTGCGCGCTCACGTTGAAATTCGCCCTGATCTTCAGATCCTCAAGCGGCGAGACGGCGATTGCAGCAAGGCGCGGGAGCACGAAATAATGCTTTGGGTCTTTTTCGTTCACCAAAAACTTTCCGTCGCCGTTCGAAATGCGGACGCGCGCGATGGCGGTCTTCCGGCGCCCGATGGCCTCGATGTAGCGTTCGGGGCGGGCGGCGGGCTTGTGCGCCGCTACCGCCGGTTTCGCTATATGCGTCGTTGCCGCGTGATGCACGGTAGTCGTTGCTTTGGGTTCTTTTTTGGTTGGGGGCATAGGGTTTAGGGTTTAGGGTTTAGGGTTTAGGGTTACCATACCCTAGACCCCAGACCCTATACCCTTATTCTTCAAATACCAGATTTTTAATCCGACGCTGATTAAGAAAATTCTTCGGCAGCATCTTCCGCACGGCCTGCCGCAGCACCCAGCGCGGATCCTTCGCTAATTTTTCTTCAAGTCGGAGTTCCTTCAAGTGGCCGACGTAGCCCGTGTGATGGCGGTAGATTTTCTGCACCAGCTTGTTGCCGGTGACGGCAATATCCTTCACGTTTTTCACGATGACGCGATCCTCGCCGACGCGGTTCGGCTGGTAGCTCGCATGTTTCTTGCCCTGTAAAATCAAGGCAATTTCAGATGCCGTGCGTCCGAGGATCTTGTTTTTTGCGTCGATGTGGTAGTCCATCCCGTTAGAAGCAGATCGCGATCGGCGACCTAGCAGAGTTTTTATTTTGGCAATGACTTTTCATGATATTAAAGCTTGGGATAAATCGCAAAGCGATCGCGGCTTCTAACGGGACCCATGACCTACACAAACTCAATCCTAGCCATGCGAACGCCATCACGCTTTCTCGACTTGGAAAGCTTTGTTATCCGCAAATATCCGCCGTTCCGGGAAGCATAGCGCGGACCGAGGTCTTCGTAAAGCTTTTTCGCAATGCGCTGGTTCTGCACGCGGCTCACGATCACGCGCCGGCTCGCCAAGGTCTGTTTGCGCGCGAAGGTCACCAATTTCTCAACGATGGGACGCACTGCTTGCGCGCGCGCTTCCGTCGTCTCAATGCTTCCGGCGCGGATCACGTCATTCGCGAGATTGCGCAAAAAAGAAATGCGGTCGCCCCGCAGCCTGCCGAACTTTTTGCCTTTTTTGAGATGTCTCATAGGGTATAGGGTATAGGGTATAGGGTATAGGGTACGGAATTTCTTCGCTATACCCCATACCCTAAACCCTATTCCCTTATTCCTCCTTCTTCTTCCTTCCCCTCTTCTTTGGCCCTTCCTCGCCGACTTGCGCTTTCGGCAGCTCGAACTCCTTCACTTCTACCCCCGCCACTTTATCGAAGTGATCCTTCAAAATGTGCGATGCCTTGTGCAACGCTGACGACGGGCTCACCGTACCGTCCGTGCCAATCTCGATGCGCAGGCGATTGTAGTCCGTCCGGTCGCCGACGCGCATATCCTCGATCACGTAGTTCACGCGCTGCACCGGCGTGAAAATTGCGTCGAGCGCGACCGTGCCGATGGGCAAACGGCCTTCGGTCTTGCGAGCCTCTGAAGGGACGTATCCCAAACCGCGCTCCACTTTGACCTCGATCTCGAGCTCGGCGTTTTTCGCCGTGAGATGCGCGAGAATTTCGTCGGGGTTCGCAAGCGCCACATTGCTGTTCAATTCGATGTCCGACGCCGTGACCGTCCGCTCGCCCTTCACGGAGAGCGAAAGCACCTGCGGCTCGTCCACGTGCAGTTGGAACCGCAACTTCTTGAAATTGAGCGCGAGCTCCACCATGTCTTCCTGCACGCCCGGCAAGGTCGAGAACTCGTGCTGGACGCCTTTGATCTTTATTTCCGTCGCCGCGGCGCCCGGAAGCGATGACAAAAGCGTCCGGCGCAAAGCGTTCCCGAGCGTGAGCCCGTAGCCCGCGAACAATCCCTCGACCTCAAACACACCGTTCTTTGAATCCTCGGAGACGGTCTTTATTTCAACCGTCGAAGCCAAATGTACCCATTCCATAGTGATTAGTTGAAAGTTTATAAGGTTATAAGGTTATCAAGTGGAAAGTTAACCTTATAACCTGACAACTTTATAACCTGATAACTTTGTGAACTTTATTTGCTAAATGATTCGACCAATAAGTTTATTTCAAAAGGCATTTCGACCTCGGCCGGCAGCGCGAGCACCTCGCCCTCGAGCTTCGCGGGATCGAGACGCAGCCACGCCGGCGCATCATATTTTTTCAAAAATTCCTTTTGCTTGACGAAGAGGACTTTCGCCGCCCGGCCCTCGCGCGCCGTGATCCTGTCGCCAATCCGCACGACGTATCCCGGCGATGTCACTTTTTTGCCGTTCACCGCAAGGTGGCCATGCCGCACGAGCTGCCGCGAGGCGCCGCGCGTCGGCGCGAACCCCAAACGGAACGCGACGTTGTCGAGCCGCCGCTCCAGAAGCTCCACCATCTTCGCGCCGTTCGCCCCGCGCGCGTGCTGCGCCTCGCCGAAAATGCGACCGAGATAGCGGTCATCAACGCCGTACGCCAGCTTGAATTTACTCTTCTCTCGAAGCTGGAGGCCAAACTCCGAAAGCGCGCGCTGCCGCCCGCGCGGCCCGTGCACGCCGGGTTTATAGGGCTTCCGCATCACGGCGGATTTCGGCGACATCGAACGCTCGCCTTTCAATCCAAGGCGGACGCCGAGCGCACGTTCTCTTTTTTCTTTGGGACCTTGCATGGTTGATTAGGGTATAGCCACTAGCCAATAGCCGCTAGTGAAAAAATACTTTAAGACAGATTATAGAATAATAAAATTTGGTTAAAATTGCAAGTTTTTTCTACCCTAGCGGCCAGTGGCTAGTCGCTAGTGGCTACACTCTCCGCACCTTCACCGCCTTCGGACCGTTAAACGGTATTGGGGTCACGTCTTTGATGGAGGAAATTTCGAAGCCCTGATTGATGAGCGAACGGATTGCAGAGTCGCGGCCGCTGCCAATGCCCTTCACGACAACCTGCACGTTCCGCGGCCCGGTGTTCTGGGTCTTCTCGGCGATCGCCGCGATGATCTTCTGCGAAGCGAACGGCGTCGCCTTCTTCGGGCCTGAAAAGCCAAGCGAGCCGGATGACGCCCACGCGACGACATTGCCTTGCGTATCCGTCACCGTAACGACGGTGTTGTTATAGGAGGCGTTCACGTACACTTTTCCCTGCTCGACGCGCTTCTTCTTGCCGGTGGCAGCGACCGCCGCTTTCGGCGCAGCAGCAGACGTGGAAGCAGCGCCGTCCTTCACGACCTCGTCCGATGATTGAGTTGTGACTTTTTTCTTGCCCATTTGAATTAGGGGATGGGGTTTAGGGTGAAGAATTTTTTTCACTATACCCTAATACCCGAGACCCTATACCCTATTTCAGATCCACTTTCCTCTTTCCGCTGCCGGCCGTCTTTCGGACGTTGCCGCGCACGGTGCGGGAATTGGTTTTCGTCCTTTGCCCGCGCACCGGCAGCCGCCGCGCATGCCGCATGCCTCGGTACGTCTGCAAATCCTTCAGCCGGCCGATATTGCGCTTCACGAGCTGGCGCAGCGCCCCTTCCACTTGGTAATGCGTCTCGATGAAATTCTGGATCCGCAAAACCTCGTCCGCCGTGAGCTCCTTCGCGCGCTTATTCAAATCCACCTTCGCCGCCGCGAGCGCCTTCTGGCTCACCGTCAAGCCAACGCCATAAACATAGGTGAGCGAGGTCTCGATGCGCTTGTTGTCCGGAATGTTTACGCCGAAGATTCTCATGTTAGTTAATGCGAATGGATATAATGCGAATTTGCGAATGTATGCGAATGATACGAATAGATGCGGTGCGAATGCTACAAATGGAATTATTGTGCTTTTATTAATTCTTTCTTATTTGCGGCATTCGCACGCCATTCGCGGATTCGCATTACGCTTTCACCTAGCCTTGCCGTTGCTTGTGCTTCGGATTCTTGCAGACGACGTAAATCCGGCCGCGACGTTTTACGATTTGGCAGCTGGTGCATATTTTTTTGACGGAGCTTCTTACCTTCATCCCGTTAGAGGCAGATCGCGATCTGCGAGTTGAATATAGTTTATTTTTTTAAACGACGTTGCATATTTCCAAGCTTCCCATCAGCACCGCGATCGCGGCCTCTAACGGGATTCATGAACACTATAACCTGCGTACAATCCTCCCCCTTCTCCCGTCCGGACCCATCTCGACAAGCACGCGGTCGCCCGGCAGGACGCGGATGTGGTTCATCTTCATCTTGCCGGCAAGGTAGCAAAGCACCTCCTCCTCGATGCCCATCACCTTCACCCGGAACGAAAGCCCCGGCAGGGCTTCCATGATAAGCCCATCCTTTGCCGAAGCCGAAGGCGCTGACCGAAATCGTGGTCGGAATGCCATCAAGCACTAAAAAACGGACTGTTCCGTATTATTTCCCGACCTAGAAGAGCGATTGAGGTGTTCATGCCAACGAAAAGATTATAGCCGAAAGGCGGATTATTTGTCAAACACCGGAGGAAAATCGCACGATGCCCTAAAAAGCAGTTGCCGCCCGCTGCTTTTTAGGGCACCACGCGGTTTTCCTCAATTCCTGACAAAGCTCACTATTTTGTTCAATGTTGCGGTCTTATCTTTTTCCAACTGGTGCTCCCAGACGCGCAGTACATCCCATCCCGCCCGGCGGAGCGATAGCCTGCCTTTCCGGTCCCGATTAATATTTCTTTCAATCTTTGCCACCCAGTATTTGTTCGGCAACCGCTTTTTGCACTTGGCAAACTGATAGCCGTGCCAAAAATCCCCGTCAATGAACACCGCTTTCCTTTTGCGCGGCACAGCAACATCCGGGCTGCCCATCGCCCGCTTGTAATGCTTCTGAAAATAAATTCTCCGCTTCCGCAACTCTCGAAAAACCAAAAGCTCCACTTTTGTGTTCTTCGAGCGGATGCGCGACATTATGAAACTCCGCACTTTTTTCGAAAACCTGTCCGGCATTTCAGAAAAGCCTATTATCATCCACAGGCAATTGCATGTATAAATAGTTACCGCCTAAAACCCCAAAAATTTCCATTCTTTTAGATCGCCTGAGTTATAATTATATTTCTCTCCGTCATTGTACCGCCAACTCCCATTGTTCCTAACAACGATGCCGCCAAAAAATTTCTTACCTTTTTCATTTTCGGCGCGAATATACGCAGCAAGCCCCTCAGCCCGCTCTTCGGCGGTTTGGGCATAAACCCCGCCATTTGTGTCAAAAAGCCCCATCGAACCGTTGGTCGTCATGATTACGAAATTTACGTAAAAAGACCTTCTTGCGCCATTCCTGAAATAAGGAATTACGAAATGCAGAATATCCTGCTTTCCATTTTTAAGCCACCACTTAACTCGCTTCTCATTTTCGAGCCACTCGATAAATTCAATTTCCATATCACATTCTCCCTTGCTTAAAGAGGATTTATCATTTTTGGTCCTTGAGAAGTACGGCTGGATTATTGATTTTTTATAAATTTGAGTAAACATGAAATTCTAGTTCATGATTTTGGGCGCATTTCGCAGAAAACCCACCGTTGTGGATAACCCTGCTTGCTTTCTATCTATAATAATAGAAAATGAATAGAAAATAGCAATACCCTAATTATACCATGATCACCAAACGCCAAAAAGAAGTCCTTGATTTTATAACGCATTATAGGCGCCGAAGGCAATATGCCCCTTCCCTTGAGGAAATAAGAAAGCATTTCAAGCTTGCCTCGGTTTCGACTGCCCATTTCCACGTAAAAAGGCTCGAGCATTTGGGTTATTTGAGGAAAGAAGAAAACCAACCGCGGGCGATAGAGATTTTCAATCGAGAAAAGCTTGTCGAGATTCCCCTGCTTGGCACTATCGCCGCCGGCGCGCCGATCGAAGCGATTGAAACGGAGGAAAAAATCAGCATTACGAAAGAAGATTTTGGAAACATCGGCGACCTTTATGCCTTGCGCGTGGAAGGCAACAGCATGATTGATGATGGCATTTATGACGGCGACATCGTCGTTATCCGCCATCAAAATTTTGCCGACAACGGGCAAACGGTCGTGGCGATCGTGAACCACAATGAAGCGACGCTGAAAAGAATTTATCGCGAGAGCGACGGCTTTCGCTTGCAGCCAGCGAACCTGACCCTCTTCCCCATTTATACCAAAGAAGTCGAGGTGCGGGGCGTTGTCATAAAAATCATCCGGAATCTTGAAAGGGCGATTGAAGCGAATAAAACCTCCGAGCGGAAGCTGCAAAGGAGAATTGACGACTCGTGGGATTTTGCGGGAGCGAAAACAAAACCTTACACGCACGTCCTCCATACTTATCCAGCGATGTTCATTCCGCAAGTCGCGCGGCGGCTGCTTTTGAACTACAGCCAAAAAGGAGACACCATTTGCGACATTTTTTGCGGTTCTGGAACGGCGCTTGTCGAAAGCAGATTGCTGAATAGGAATGCTTATGGCATCGACCTCAATCCTCTTGCAATATTTTTGGCAAAAGCGAAAACGACGCCAATCAATCCGAAAGTGCTTTCGACAGCTTATTTGAAACTTTTGGAAAGGGTTAAAAAAATAAAAAACAGCGAAGTCGAGAAGCCGAAATTCAAAAACCTTGAATTTTGGTTCAAGGACAACGTCATCATCGAATTGGCGAAAATAAAAAAGGCAATTAAAGAAATAGAAAATCGGGACGCCAGAAACTTTTTCATGGTCGCGTTCAGCGAAATCATCAAAAAAACATCCAATGGCAAAGATGGAGAATTTAAGCTGGTGAGGATGAAGGAAGACCTCTTGAAAAAGCACAACCCGAACGTACTGGAGCTTTTTAAAAGACGCGCGGAACTCAACATGAAGGGCATGGCTGAATTTTATCAGGACGTAGACAGGACTACGTGGGCAAAGGTCATCTACGGGGACTCATCGAAAGACAACGGCATCAAAGCGCAATCCATAGATTGCATCGTAACCTCCCCGCCTTACGGCGACAGCCGGACAACGGTTGCCTATGGCCAGTTTTCAAGGTTATCGGCCCAATGGATAGATATTTTCGACAACCCTGACGATGCGCCGGGAGTTGACAATGAATTGCTGGGCGGAAGACCGACCAAAAGCTTGTCGCATTCCCTTGATTCAAAATACCTCCAAGAATCTCTTGCGGCGATTGGCGACAAAGACGAGGAACGGGCAAGGGATGTCTTAAGTTTTTATATCGGATTAAACGAATGCTTGAAAAACGCCTACAAAATCCTGAAGCCCAAAAAATATTTCTGCATCGTCATCGGCAACCGCCTTGTAAAGCAGGTTAGAATCCCGACCGACTTCATCATCGCCGAACTCGCTGAAAAAATCGGCTTCACTTGCGAGGATATTTTAGTGAGGAATATTCCCGGCAAAAGAATGCCGGCAAAGAACTCTCCGACAAACGTCACGGGCGCCCTTGAGGACACCATGACCAAGGAAAGCATCGTCGTGCTGCGAAAAGACTAAAGGATTTTCTTTTTAATCCGGAAAAGGTCGGGAGACGCTTTTTCAACGATCCGGAAAGCCGAACCGTGGTCATGCGGCTTACCGATATTTTTTCCGCTATGATATGCGCCCAAGCGAATATCGTATTTTGAATATGCAATAAATTTTTTCGGATCGATATCTTTTAAAAGGTAAGCTTCCTTGTAATAGAAATATTCGTCTCCATTTTGTTTTTTTGTTTCTGCGATAACCAAGATAAGACCGTTGCCAATTTTCTGGATCGCCTTGTTCTTTAAAAATTCTAGACTATAGAATCCTATTGCCTTATTATTTTTTAAGAGAAGGAGTTTATTGCGTCTTGTATCAACTCTAAGCCAAAAACCCATTGCATTTTTCTTGCCGTTATAAATGGTTTGATGGATGATTTTAACGGTAGGAAATATTGGATCGGGATATCCAAATCTTTCTCGTATTTCGGAATTACTGATACCTTCTGGACTTTTGGTAAAAAGCGTAAGCATGGAAGCGGTATTCGCCCTTTGCGATTTTAATTCCATCACGCCAAAATCAGGCAAGGCAATATTATTTTCCTTAACACCCAAACAGTCTTCCAGTGTTTTCCCGATGCCGGTATCGTGTAAACGATTGGATTTAATCCATCCTCGTTCTGCGAGTTCCTGAAGAGCTTTCTTAATCTGGGACAGCGTGCGAACTTGCATTAAAAAATCATTAAATCTTTATTAAATCCTATGTCTTTCCCATCTTCAATGCAAACAACGCATTGATTTAAAGAGCTTTTGGGATCCATACCTTCGCTGGAATGACGACGGAGGGGAAGTTCCCGCGCGCAAATCCACGGTGTCGGAAGGAGCAGGCGCGGGATGCTTGTTTTGCCGAGTGCCGCCGAGGAAAACAAGCGCCCGCGCCAGCGGACTGAACGACTCGAAAGCCGTTCGGATTTGCGCGCGGCTGGATTATTGGCTGCTGGTTGCCGTGCTTGTCTGCTGCGGCACTATTATGAGCATGGTTTCGCCAGGTTTTTTATAGTTGTACTGCGCTTTCAGCTCCTTTTCGAGGTTTGCCGGATTCTGCAGATATTGCAGCTGCGCCGAGAGGTTCGCTTCGTCGGCTTGCGCTTTGAGGAGCCGCGCCTCGGTATCGGTGAGCGTCTGGTTCAATTGCCGTTCCTGTTTGATAAACGAAAAAATCCTCATGCCGAGCAGGACGAGGACGATGGCGAGCGCGATGGCGAGGAGGAGTTTCATAATTTCCAATTTCCAATATCCAATTTCCAATTAATTTCTAATAATTCAATGTCCAATTGGACATCCGCACATTGGAAATTAGTTGGAAATTGGGACTTGGATATTGGAAATTCGCCGCCTACAACGACACATCCAGCTTCCTCCGGATATTCGCGCTCGACATGCCACGGACGAAGTACAGCTTCGAACGATGCACGTTCTTCGGGCTTGAGACGATCTCGGCTTTCACGATTGCGGGCGAATGGATCGGATACACTTTCTCCACGCCGATGCCGGCAATGATCGCACGAACGGTAAAAGTCGCGCCGGCCTCCGAGCCGTGCTTGCGCGCGATGACCAAACCCTCAAAAGGCGTCTTGCCTTCGTAGACTTTTACTTTTGCCCCTGGTTTTATTTTCTTTATAATTTCGTCTGTGATCATGGTTTCGTTGATGGGCATACGAATGTACTAATCGGTACGAATATACGAATGGGCCGGAACCAATCTACGAATCTTCCTCCGGTTCCGAATCTTATTCGTATATTCGTAAAAATTCGTAAATTCGTAAATTCGTAAATTCGTAAATTCGTAAATTCGTAAATTCGTAAATTCGTAAATTCGTATGCCTATCGTACGCCCTATTGAATCAAACTCTTTATCTTCTCCACCAAATCGTCTATCGAAATTTTCACCTTGACGAAATATTCGCGCGCTCCGAGCTGCCGAGCCTTTTCAATGTCGGAATCTTGGGCGAGGTTGCTCACGATGATGACCGGAATCCGATCGAGCCCCGGGGTCAAGGAAATGTTTTTCAAAACCTCGAAGCCGTTGGTCTTCGGCATGATGAGATCCAAAATGATCAGGTTCGGCCGGTCTCCGGTCAAAATCTCGATGGCCTGGTCTCCGTCGAACGCTTGGATTACGGTGAACCCATCCTTTTCCAACCGCGCCTTAATAAGAGACGACAAAAACCGATCATCCTCCACAAGCATCACCTTTTTGGGGATTCCATCCATAAAGTTAGTATAACATACCGCCGTGCGACGGCAATGCAACGAACGAAAATCGAGAATATCCCTTTGAAAGCAGTAAATCCCTAGCTGCTTTCAAAGGGATATTCTCGATTTTCGCTTCACTTGAATTAAAGAGCTTTTTAGTTATCCCAATTCCGTATCAAGTATCAGGTATCACGTATCACGTACCACGTATCAAGAAATGATTAACTTGATACCTGACACTTGACACCTGATACCTGAACCTGACACGTCGACTAATTTGTTTAATTGATCCACCGACAGCTTCCGCTACCGGTGCCTTGTTACGACTTATGCCATGTCACCGACCTTAAACTGATTCCGCTTGCGCGAAATTTCATCTATTGCCGGCTCCCTTGCATTGACGGGCAAGTATCCTCTGGAAATTCAGAGTTGATGTTCCCACCGCACGGACGGATTTCCCGTATGCGGCGAGCTCAATGCATCGTTTGTTTTAACTCAAAGATTGATCGTAAGCCCGAATCAGTAAGGTGTTCTCCGCGCTGAACGCGTTCCATCAATTCGCAAAAAATTTCAAAATCTTTGCGCTTTGAGGGAAATTGGAGCACGTTTTTCCTAAAGAAAGGAATGATAATCGTTTTAAGTTCTTTACGGTTAAACACTTCAAAGCGATAACAATTTTTATGGTTCGGACGAACGTCTCTTTGAAAATAGACGCTGCCGCATCCAAAATGGCTTTTGAGGCTATCTAAAATTTCTTTATCTTCTTCGATAAGCTTAACGTAAAATCTCGGTTCGATTATCGTCCTTCTGACTCGTTCTATGTGGTATTGGTCAGGGTTGCGGACGAAAACCGTAAAGCTTCCTTCAGCCATCAACCAAACCAACGATGTAATCTTTGTTTAACTGCATGAGTGGATGCCTTCATTATACTCTTGAAAAATATAACTACTATGATCCAGCTGACTTCTCGCGTTGCGATTTTTCTATTCAACGCGAGATCTCCACAGGTCATTCTACTTTCTATTCCGGGCATCCGAAACGAACCGTCCCGCGCCTTCCCCATCCTCACTGCCAATGATGGGTCGGCTGGTTCTTTTTGTGTTTCGGCTGTCTTTTGCTTCCAGATCCTCCATGTCGCACCTCGCGGTACGGCACTATCTTTCAGCTATGCTCCCCGACGAAGGGAGAAACGGATTTTAACCGCTCAGAAAATAAAACTGCTGCGCGCTTTTATTGTGAGTACAGGACTCGAGAACGTATTCACCGCATCATAGCTGATATGCGATTACTAGCGATTCCGGCTTCATGAGGGCAGGTTGCAGCCCTCAATCCGAACTGGGGCCGGGTTTGATGGGATTAGCTCCCGCTTGCGCGTTGGCAACCCATTGTCCCGACCATTGTAACATGTGTGTAGCCCAGGGCATCTAGGGCCATGCTGATTTGACTTCATCCCCTCCTTCCTCCCCCGCTTTTGGCCATCAGGCCAAAAGCGGGTAGCTTCCAGCTTCCGGCTGCCGGCTGGTTGCTGGCGGCTACCGCTTTTGTTCTGCCGAACAAAAGCGGGGGCAGTTTCGCGCGACACGTATAACGCGCAATAGGGGTTGCGCTCGTTACCCCACTTAAGGGAACATTTCAAAACACGAGCTGACGACAACCATGCAGCACCTGCGTGTACTGTCCTTGTGAGAAGGGCAACGTTTCCGTCACCCGCCAATACACATTTCTAGCCCTGGTAAGGTTCCTCGTTTGCTATCGAATTAAACCACATGTTCCACCGCTTGTGCGAGTCCCCGTCTATTCCTTTGAGTTTTAATCTTGCGATCGTACTTCCCAGGCGGCCTGCTTAACGCGTTAGCTCCGGCACTCCGAGGGTCGATACTCGAAACACCAAGCAGGCATCGTTTAGGGCGTGGACTACAAGGGTATCTACACGTTTGTTGCGCAGCAACAAACGAGCTTTCAGCTATCAGCTTCCGGCTGGCAGCTACTCATTTGTTGCAGGACCAAGGCATTTCTGCTTGGTTCTCATGGTCGCCCATGAGGTCGGACTATATCATGCTAGCGCAGCTACCGGCTCCCGGCTTCCGGCTATCAGCTAAAAGAAAAATGGGCGAGTGCGAGTTTTCGGAACTCGCCCGTGCTGATAGCTGTGAGCTGATTGCTTACAGCTGACGTTAGTCTCGGCGTATAGTCTCTGAGGGGTTTGATCGAAACCAAACTTCCCTGCTGGTTGTCCGCACCGGACACTTTTTCACTCAACTTCCCGATAGAGCATATGGCCCGTTACGTTGCCATACCTTTCGGAAACGATTCGTTTCGCTTCCTCATCGGTCGCGGCCTGAAATTCAAACGTCTTCCGCTCGAACTGACGGCCGATAGAGAAAAAATCGCCCCCGCCGACATAAACCGTGCCGACGAGCAAATACATTCTCATACCGATCTCCTTTCCAATAAATTGAGTAGTGCCGGATACTAATCCGGGTTTTCCAGCATATAGCCAAGTTATCGCTTGCGCGGCTTCCTGCTCCCAGCTGTCGGCTTCCAGCGAAGAAATTCTTGCTGCTTGCCATAAACTGGCAGCTGGGTGCTGCGCCAGCGGGACTCTGTCTTCCCTCTACCCATGAGGGGATTGCTTCGTTTTGCGGACAGATTGCCAGGAAAGAATGTCTGGGATCTGGCGCGAGGGATATATCTTTGAAAGCATTCGTCTTCGCATGCTTTCAAAGATATATCCCTCGCGCACCGTCGTTATCATTCTTTCCCGATAATCCGCCCGCAAAAATAGGAGCAATCAACGAATCCTTTTTGCTCCCCACGCTTTCGCGTCTCAGTGTCAGGAAGGCCCCAGTGCTTTGCCTTCGCCTTTGGTGTTCCCCACGATATCAACGGATTTCACCCCTACACCGTGAGTTCCATGCACCTCTAACCTCCTCCAGTTCTGCCGTATCCCCTGCATTTCCGCCGTTGGGCGGCGGGCTTTAACAGAAGGACGCGCAAAACCACCTACACGCGCTTTACGCCCAATAAATCCGGATAACGCTCGAGGTCTACGTATTACCGCTGGTGCTGGCACGTAGTTACCCACCTCTTTCCGTATGGCACTCATGCGCGCAGCGCGCAAGGGGCAAGTTGTAAGGTTATCAGGTTGAAAGTTATCAGGTTGAAAGTGAATACTTTACGAACTTGATAACCTTACAAACCTTATAACCCTTCAACTTACACTCTGCGTGCTACGCACATTGCTACCATACTACCGCAGTTTACGACCCGAAGGCCTTCATCCTGCACGCGGCGTCGCTCCATCAGGCTTTCGCCCATTGTGGAATATTCTCGACTGCTGCCTCCCGTAGGAGTATAGGTCGTGTCTCAGCCCTATCGTTGGGGGTCAGGCTCTCACCTCCCCTACCGGTCGTAGCCTTGGTAGGCCGTTACCCTACCAACTAGCTGATCGGACCTAGGTCGATCTCAAAGTGGCTTGCGCCTTTGCTGTGTGCAACACGCAAGTTGTAAGGTTTATAAAGTTATCAGGTTTTCAAGTTGAAAGTGAATACTTTACAAACTTGATAACCTTATAACTTTCAACTTTATAACTTCTGTGCTGCACACAGAACATCGGGTATTACCTCGCCTTTCGGCGAGCTATCCCCGTCTTCGAGGTACGTACCAGGGTGTTACTAACTCGTTCGCCACTGACGTAGCGACCAGCGCCCAGCCACCAGCAAAACAGCAACTATCATTTAAGTTTCTTCGAAAAACTACCGAGCTGTTTTACTAAATTTTCCGCTGCAAATTCTGCCGACTGAAATTCTTCGGAAGAAATCAGCGATTCTGCTAACGCCACCTCACAACCAGCCATCGATTCGTTCATTGAACCGAGTGAAATACCTATGTAACGACGAAAGTCTTTATCTGAATTTTTAGCCGAACCTTCGGCGATATTCAATGCGGTCGACAAAGAACTTCTTCTGAGCTGTTTCCGAAGATAATCAAAATCAATCGGAAACTTTTTAGTCAATTTAACAATCAACCGGTGAAAGTTGATCGCTTCTTGATATATTCGCAATTTTCTGTACCGAAAGCTCATTCGCGTTATTAGTTGCCGGTCGCTAGTAGCTGGGTGCTGGCTGCTACATCCGTTCGACTTGCATGCCTTATCCACGCCGCCAGCGTTCATCCTGGACCAGGATCAAATCCTCTAATGAAGAATTTGAGTTGGAACTCTTGCGAGCTCCGCATTCAAACCCTCGATCGAGGGGTTCGAATGTTGGAACCTAATTGAAAATAGGTTCCAGTTTGCTGCTTTTGAAACAAAAAGCCGCGAAAAATGGAATAATTGGGACAACTAAAAAACTCTCTACTGGACCCCATTTCGAATATATCTTCGCCCGCGATCTCGGCCAATTGCCGCAAGGGCAAGGCGCGAGGGCGAAGGTGTAGTTCTACTACTCCGAGACCGAAGCAACGCCGCCATTGCGGCAATTGGCCAGATCCCGGAGGGTTGCGGATAATTTGCGAAAGCGCGTCGTTCCGCCCTCGGAGCCATAGCGACCGCTATTGTCTCCTCGGCGCGCCTCGCGCTTTCGCAAATTCTCGCGCAACGCGGGCAGAAGCTATATTCGAAATGGGGTCTTATTCAGTTGTAAAGCTGCGGTCGTTATTGGTAAAAAGCTTCCTTTGCAGGCACGGGTTTCATTATATAGATAGGCGGACAGTTGTCAAATCAAGCTTAATCTCGATATTTTCACCATTCCGGCCACCGAGCCGGAATCCCGGTTAGCCAATGTCAAATGTCAAATAACAAATGTCAAATCAATTTCAAAATCTAAAGGTCAAATGGCTCATTCCTTTGATATTTGTCATTTGGGCTTTGTTTGGCATTTGACATTTGCAATTTGGAACTCAAAACCTGGATCCCGGGTCAAGCCCGGGATGACAGAAAAAAGCGCTATCAAACAGATAGCGCCCTCAACGCCGCAATCCTTTCCTCTATCGGCGGATGGGTCATGAACAATTTGTGCCACCACGAAGCCTGCTTGCCCTTGAACGGCGTATCGAGCCACATATGCGCGGTGGAATCCTTCGCCGACTCCATAGGGACGTCGTCGACGCTCGATTTTTTGGAGCGCGCAGATTAGCCCTTCGGGATAGCGCGTGAGTAACACGCCCGACGCGTCGGCGAGCGCTTCGCGGCGGCGCGAGATGGCGAGCTGGATCAGCATCGTGCCGATCGGCGCGAGGATCGAAAGCACGATCGCGGCGATGAAAAAAATTTCGCCGCGCTTCGCTGTTGCCGCCGCGTCCGCGATCGCCGCCGCCCATGCCGCCAAAGAAAAGCGAGCGTAAAAAGATGTCAGCGATGAGCGCGATGATGCCCGCGAAAACCGCGGCGACGGTCGAAACCAGAATGTCGCGGTTGCCCACGTGTGAAAGCTCGTGCGCCAGAACGCCTTCAGCTCGGTCTTGTTCAGGCGCTGCAACGCGCCCTCCGTCACCGCCACCGCCGCGTGCTGCGGATCGCGCCCCGTCGCAAACGCGTTGATCTGCATCTCCGGCGTAATGTAGAGCTTCGGCATCGGCAGGCCGGCGGCGATGGTCAGATTCTCAACGATGTTCCAGAACATCGGATTGTCGCTCTTTTGGATTTCCTGCGCCTTTGCCATTTTGAGGGCAATTGCTGCAGAAGAATAATAGCTGATGAACGAATAGATGACACTGAAAAGAACCGCAAAGATGATGAAACTTGGGTCGCCATACGCCTGCGAAAAAACCCATCCAATCCCGGCTACAACGACAAAAAAAACGGCGAACATGAGCCATGTGCGGTGGATGTTTTGGGATTGATACTGGTAGAGGTTTGCCATGCGAATCGATATAATGCGAATTTGCGAATGTATGCGAATGCTGCGAATAATGCGGTGCGAATTCTACGAATCATTCGTTCATTCGCACCTCGGCATTTGCGGCATTCGCACGCCATTCGCGGATTCGCATTACGCTAAAACCTCACCTGCACCGGCTGTTTCTCCGCATCCGTCAAATCGCCGAAAAATTCCATTTTGGCGAAGCCGAACGAGTTCGCGATGATGTTTGACGGGAACGCTTGAATTCGCGTGTTCAAATCCCGCACCATGCCGTTGTAAAAGCGGCGCGCCGCCTGGATCTTGTCCTCGGTGTCCGTGAGTTCGCTCTGTAAACTCAAGAAATTCTCGTTCGCCTTCAGCTGCGGATAATTCTCCGCGACCGCAAAGAGCGACTTCAACGCGCCGGAAAGCTGGTTCTCGGCATCCGCCTTCGCCGCGCCGGTCGCCTGCATTGCCTGCGAGCGCGCCTTCGTCACGTCCTCAAAAACCGTCTTCTCGTGCGACGCATAACCCTTCACCGATTCAACCAAATTCGGAATCAGGTCATACCGGCGCTTGAGCTGCACGTCAATGTCCGAATATGCCTCCTGCGCGCGGTTGCGCAACCGAACCAAGCCATTGAAAATGGCGACGAGCCAGATGATTAAAATGACGATGATTGCCAGAATGATATATCCGACCATGTGATTATTATATCAAAGAGCTAATACGACGCGCAAGCCGGATTGGGGTCAGAGAAGCATACGAAGGCGGTCTTCTTTGAAGATTTGAAGACCGCCTTCGTATGCTCTATACTTTTAATCATGGCACAAGCCCTCTACCGCAAATACCGGCCGAAAAAGCTGGATGAAATCCTCGGGCAGGAGACGAACACGGAAATCTTGAAGAACGCGGCGAAATCGGGGCGCTTGGGACAGGCGTATATTTTTTACGGCCCGCGCGGGACAGGAAAGACCTCGACCGCCCGGCTCTTGGCAAAACTACTGAACTGCGAAAAGCGGCGCGAGGACCCGGCGTTCGCGAAACAGGGCGAGCCCTGCAACGAATGCCTCGCCTGCCGCGAAATTGACGCGCAGAATTCCTTCGACGTCATCGAGATTGACGCCGCCTCGACCTGGGAGCGTAACCTAGATAACATCAAAGAATACACATTACGAAGTTCGCGGCAGGCGAGGCATTCGTTGCAGGGCTCACCCTGTTTCACGAACGCGGTTCCTGGCGGCTTCGCAGTTCCAGTAGTTTTGCCGAGAGCCGGGCGGTCGAGGTCTTTTCTGTCCCGCGCGGGCCGTAAAAAATATACGCCTGTCCCAAGCGCCCCGATTTCGCCGCATTCTTCAAGATTTTTCCATCTTCCGGTGTTTCCTGCCCGAGGATTTTGGTGCAAGTTGGCCGGTATTTGCGGTAGAGGGCTTGTGCCATGATTAAAAGTATAGACGATTCAAAGGCGGTCTTCAAATCTTTCAAAGAGAGACCGCCTTGGCTCATGCTTCTCTGACCCCCAATCCCCCGGCTTGCGCGTGCGTGTAGCCCTTGAATTGGTGATTTCGCCGTGGTTGGGTGCTGTGTCAATTTTTCTGGCAATCGTCCGTGATTTTAATCATCTGGCTCGTCGCCATTTTCAATGGCTTGGTTCGGTTGGCGACCGCGCGCAGAGGCGTGCTACGTAAGACGTAGCTGCGAACGCCGCTGTGACCTGATTCCGAATTTGGTTGAATCGTGAAGGGTTATGCGTCGCACAGAAGCTGTTTTGAGGACGTTGACGAAGGCGCGCACTCGCAGGCAATCCAGGCGACCGGCAAGCAGGCGGTCCGAGACCAGCTTTCGGCGCATTAAATCACTCTTTGCAGATCACGGAGCTCTCCCGCAGCTGAAGGCAAACAAGAATTTCTTGAGCACGAGCAAACTCACGGACACACCGAGGACAAAGATCAGGGCGGACGCACCACTTACAACGGCATGGTGCGGGATTTGAACACGCGAATTCAAGCGTTCCCCATGAACATCATCACAAATTGGTTCGGCTTCACCAAAAATGGAATTTTTCGGCGATTTGACGGATGCGGAGAACAGCCGGTGCAGGTGAGGTTTTAGCGTAATGCGAATCCGCAAATGGCGCTCAAATGCCAAATGCCGAGGTGCGAATGAACAAATAATTCGTAAATTCGCACACAACATATCCGCAGCATTTCGCGGCATACATTCGCAAATTCGCATTATATGGATTTTTCGCATGGCAAACCTCTACCAGTATCAATCCCAAAACATCCACCGCACATGGCTCATGTTGGCCGTTTTTTTTGTCGTTGTAGCCGGGATTCAATGCCCATTTCGCGGCCTACGGCCAGGATTTCCTCCACCAAACGGTTGATATTCTCCACGCCCAGAGGGCCGTTGCGGACGGCGCAAAGAATGCGGAACTGGCCGAAGAGCGCAATGCCGCCGCAGGATCCTCGCATTTCAAGTAGGCGGTGAAATTGTTGAGCACATGAGGTTTCAAGGCCTCCTTGAGCGTTGCTGGTTCCGGCGACAGCCTCCATGAAATCTGCGAGTCCGGGGAACCTCCAGCCGTTCGAAGCACTTCGATGGCGCGCTCGGCATCGCCGTCGTTGACGGCCTGGCTGAGACTGTAAATTCCACTATTTTCGCCGAAACGGTAGTTCTTCCGCAGTTCGACAATGCAGTCGCCCAGCTCCGACGGGCCTGTCGAGGCGGCTCCTGGCGGGAGTTTCTTGCCTGTGATCTCGCCAAACTGGCCGCTGAACTCCTTGGAGAACGCACGCTGCGCGCCGGCATTGCATATATCCGCCAGCACCGCCCCTGCCTCCACGGATGCCAACTGGTCCTTGTCCCCCAGCAGAATGAGTCGAGCCGAGGAAGGGATGGCCGCAACCAGTTTGGCCATCAGCGCCAAATCCACCATACTGGCCTCGTCAACTTATGTGCAGCTCCACATAAGTTGACTCATGTTAAGCAATCAGTAATGTGGAGTTGCAGTGGCAAAAGAGGCTTCTGTGCTTCGTGCGTGCCGCATTTTAGTCCTCATTTTACTCCACATTATTGATGAGGATTTTGGCCCC
>CAVUWW010000045.1:0-6545 GCA_963745135.1 uncultured bacterium
GGCCAAAGAAGCTTTGCGGCTGGCATCGTACAAGCTGCCGGTGAAGACGAAGGTGGTGGTGAAATAGGGTATAAGGTATGGGGGATAGGGTATAGTGAAGAAATTCCATACCCCAGACCCTAAACCCTAGACCCTAAACCCAATGAAAAAGAAGGAAATCCAGGATTTAAAACTAAAGCCCAACGCCGAACTCCTGCGCCTCATCAAGGACGACAGCGAAAAGCTGCGCCAGCTTCAGTTCGACCTCGCCGCCGGAAAAGTGAAGGACGTGAAAGGGATCCATGAGGTCAAAAAAGCGATCGCGAGGATGAAGACTTTTCTGAAGGAACGCGCAGTCGGCGAATAGGACAGCAAAATGGTTGCGGCGTTTGACAAAAAACGCCCCTTTCGGCTATAATTTTCCAGTTGCGGATAGCGTCGTAATGCGAATGACGCGAATGAACGTACGAATGCCGCGAATGAACAAAGATGCGAATGTTGCGGATGGATCCATTCGCGGTATTCGCGGATTGGCCCATTCGCATAATTCGCCTGTAAATTCGCAGCATTCGCATTATGCTTAAGCAGCTACGAAAATGGATCAAGCCAACCAGCCAAAGAAAATTCGGAAGATCACTGGCACGGTGGTCTCCGACAAGATGCAGAAGACGCGCGTCGTCGCGGTTTTGAGTTTGAAAAAACATCCGAAGTATTTGAAGTACTACTCGGTGACACAGCGGTTCAAAGCGCACGACGAGAAGAACGAGTACAAGGCCGGCGACAAAGTCGTGATCCAGGAAAGCCGACCGCTGTCAAGGGAAAAACGGTGGGTGATTGTAAGAAGGGTCTAGGGTTTGGGGTAAGAGAAATTAAATTTTCACCCCATACCCCATACCCCATACCCTAGTCAAATGATCCAAGAACGTTCCATCCTCAAAGTAGCCGACAACAGCGGTGCCAAAATCGTCCGCTGTTTCCGCATTCTCGGCGGTTCGGGACGGCGCTACGCCGGCGTGGGTGATATTATCGTGACCTCCGTGCAGTCGGCCGAGCCAAGGAAGACGGTGAAGAAGAAGGATGTGGTGAGGGTGCTCGTGGTGCGCACGAAAAACGCACTGCGCCGGAAGGACGGCTCGTACGTCCGCTTCGATGAGAATGCGGTGATTCTTGTGGACGCGAAGAAGGAGCCGATCGCGACGCGCGTCTTCGGGCCCCTGCCGCGTGAATTAAAGGAGAAGGGCCATGAAAAACTGATGACAATGGCGGAGGAAATTGTTTAGGGTATGGGGTATAGTGAAGAAATTCGCACCCTATACCCTATACCCTATACCCTATACTCTATACCCTAAAATGAAACTCAAAAAGGGCGACCAAGTTAAAATCTTGTCCGGCAAGGATCGCGGCAAGACCGGGACGGTCTTGCGCGCGTTCCCGGACGACAGCCGGATTATGATCGAGGGTTTGAATACTTTCAAGAAGCACGCGCGGCCGAAGCGGCAGGGTGAGAAGGGGCAGACCGTGGTCGTGCCGCGCCCGATGGCGGCATCGAAGGTGATGCTTGTCTGCTCGGTCTGCAAAGAGCCGACGCGGGTGGGATTTCGCGTGGAAGGGTCTGCAAAAGTCAGGTATTGCAAGAAGTGCAAGGGGAATACTTAATAGGGCGGAAAGATTTCTTTCCCTATACCCCATACCCTATACCCTCTCATGACACAACTCACCAAACAATCGAACAATAGCAGGCGCGAGTTGCGCAACTTTCTGGAGAAGATCGTCATCGACGCCGGAGTCGGCCGCCTGGGCCAGACGCCGAATTTTGAGGAGAAGACGCTCGCGCAATTGATGAGCGACCTTGCGGCGATGACGGGCCAGAAGCCGCAATTGCGCCGCATCCAGAAATCCATAGCCGGATTCAAAGTCCGCGAAGGCGCCATCGTCGGCTTGCGCGTCACCCTGCGCCGCAAGAAGATGGTTGATTTTTTCGAGCGTTTGATTACAATAGTACTGCCTCGCGTACGCGACTTTGCGGGCATTGCGCCGACCGCAGTTGACGCCGGCGGGGTGCTCAATGTCGGCATCCGCGATCACGTCGTGTTCCCGGAGATCGAACCGGAACATTCGCCCGTGACGTTCTCGATCGGCGTGAACATCGTGCCGAAAGTGAAAAATCGCGAAAAGTCGATTGCGGAGTTTAGGAAATTGGGAGTGCCGTTGAAAAAATGAAGGGTATAGGGTTTAGGGTATGGGGTATAGTGAAAAATAATTTTCGCCCTATGCCCTATGCCCTATGCCCTATGCCCTAAAAATGTCCAAGCAATCCGTCATCGCGCGTGCGAAGAAAAAACCGAAATTCAGCTCCCGCATCGTCCGGCGCTGTTTCCGGTGCGGCCGCAAGCGCGGCTATATGCGCGACTTCGGGCTGTGCCGTATCTGCTTCCGCGAGATGGCGACGAATCAGGAGATTCCCGGCGTGAAGAAAGCGTCTTGGTGAAGTTATCAGATTATAAAGTTATCAAGCGGAAGGTTAACCTTATAACCTGACAACCTGATAACTTTCAACTATCATGTACTACGATTTACTCCCCAAAATTAAAAACGCCATCCAAGCGCGCAAGGACAAAATGGTTGTCCCGTTTTCGCGCATGGACCTCGCCGTCCTCTCGGTGCTCGCGGAGCACGGCTACATAAAGAGCGCGGAAAAGGAAACTACGGCGAGCGGCAAGAAGAGCGTGATCATCATCCGGCTTGGCGCCAAAACGAAAGCGGCCCGCATGGATGATTTCAAAATGGTAAGCAAACCGAGCCGCCATTTTTATAAGGACTACCGCAGCCTGCGCCCGGTGCGCCAAGGGCACGGCATGGCCGTCCTCTCTACGTCGAAAGGCATCATGACCGGGAAGGAGGCGAGAAAACAGAAGGTCGGCGGGGAATATTTGTTCGAGATTTGGTAGCATAATGCGAATCCGCGAATGGGATGCGAATGCCGCGAATAAGAAATCCCATTTGCACCATTCGCATCGCATCTATTCGCATCATTCGCATACATTCGCAAATTCGCATTGTATTCATTCGCATGTCCAGATTAATCAAAAAACCAATCCTCATCCCATCCGGCACGGCTGTCACGCAAAACGGCGATGTTTTTATTTTCAAAGGAGCAAAAGGAGAATTGAAGATGAACGCGGTCCCGGGAATCGAGGTTGTGATCGAGGACGGGAAATTCTGGGTGAAGCGCGCGGCGGCCGGACTTGAAAACGAAGCGATGCTCGGCACATTTTGGTCCTTGGCGCAAAATGCGATCCAGGGAGTCACCGAGGGTTATGTGAAAACATTGGAGATCGAGGGCGTCGGTTATCGCGCGGTGGTTGAGGGCGGCTCGCCCTCCCAAGTTTTGCCTGATGGCAAAATTAGGGAGGGCAAGGAACTTGTGCTTTACTTGGGGTACGCCTTGCCGGTCCGCCGAGCCGTGCCGGATGGGATTTCTATCAGTGTGGACAAGAACACCATCAGGATTTCAGGAATTGACAAGGATGCCGTCGGGCGGGCTGCGGCGGAGATCCGGGCGCTGAAGAAGCCAGAGCCGTACAAGGGCAAGGGCATCCATTATCTTGGCGAAGTGATCCGGAGGAAGGTCGGGAAGAAGGCGGGCACTGCGGCGTAGAATAGGGTATAGGGTATGGGGTATAGGGTGCGGAACTCTTAACCCTAGACCCTAGACCCTAGACCCTATCCATGAAATCCATCAAACTTACCAACCAGAAGCGACAACGTAGAATCAACCGCGTCCGCGCCACGATTGCCGGCACCGCCCTGCGCCCGCGCCTCGCTGTGCACCGCACGAACCGCTTCATGTACGCGCAGCTGATTGATGATGCCGTAGGGCGGACGCTCGCTGCTGCTTCAAGCAGGAATCCGAAGGTTCCCTTCGCCCCGAAGGGAACCTTCAAGAAAACCGACGCGGCGTTCGCCGTGGGGGAGTCGCTCGCCCAAAAAGCGGTCGAAAAAAACATCAAAGCCGCCGTCTTCGACCGCCGCTCATATAAATTCCACGGCCGCGTGAAGAGCGTCGCAGAAGGAGCGCGGAAAGGAGGATTGAAAATTTAAAGGGGATAGGGTTTAAGATATGGGGTATAGTGAAGAAATTCCATACCCTATACCCTATACCCTATACCCTATACCTTAATGCCATTTCCAACTCACAATCGAAGACCTTCTGATCGGCCAGTCCGCAGAGAGGAATTTAAAGAGCGCGTCTTAGATATGCGCCGCGTTACGCGCGTCGTGGCGGGCGGCAAGCGGTTCCGTTTCCGCGCCACGTTGGTGTTGGGTGATGAGAAAGGGAACGTTGGCGTGGGAATTGCGAAAGGGCTTGACGTGCAACAGGCCGTCGCAAAAGCGAAGACCGACGCGAAGAAGCATATGATAGCGGTGAGTTTGAAGGGCGGCCGCACGATTCCGCACGAGGTGCTCGCGAAATACAGCGCGGCGAAGGTGCTCGTGAAGCCGGCGAGCAAGGGTCACGGGCTGCGTGCCGGCGGCGCAGTGCGCTTCGTCTTGGCGTTTGCGGGAATCAAAGACGCGACTGCAAAGTGCTTGGGCCGTACGCCGAACAAATTGACGAACGCCTTGGCGACAATCGAGGCGCTGAAGAAGCTGAAAGCGTAGGGCATACGAATGTACGAATCGGTACGAATATACGAATAAGAAATTAAATCCCATTCGTAAATTCGTATGCCCATCACCACTATGAAACTCCACCAACTCACATCGATAAAATCCAAGTATAGCCAGCGCATCGGCCGCGGCGGCAAAAGAGGCACCACCTCCGGGCGCGGCACGAAGGGCCAGCGTTCGCGCGCTGGACGCAAGATCCGTCCGGCAATGCGTGACCTCATCATGCGCATCCCGAAGCACCGCGGTTTCCGCAATAAGGTTAAAAACGAAAAGGTGACCGTCTTCAATCTCGGCGACCTGTCGAGCAAGCTGAAGTCCTACGCCAAGCCCGGCGTGCCGCTTGAAGTGGATATGGTTCTCTTGAAAACAGCCGGTCTCGTAGGCAAAAACTTTAGAGGGGAAGTGAAGATTCTGGGCGATGGGGAAATTGCATTCCCAGTAACCATAAAAGGAATGAAGCTTTCCAAAACCGCCGAAGAAAAGATAAAAAAGATTCACTGATTTTCGATGGGAGTATTCGAAGACTCCCATCGTTTTTTTTGTCAATTTTTCCCCGCCAATCCTCTTGCGAGCGGCAGTTTTGCCCTATCTTTGGAAACATTTGGCGGCCGCACGGAAATATGGCATATCCGCCTCGCTGACTTCGTCCTCGCAGGAAGCGAAACATATGCCGTATCCCCGCATGAATGATGCATTGTTCGATGCGGGACAGGAATGGCAGCGAGCAGCGTTTTATCCACTGTTTCTGGACATGGTGCGATGGTAGAATTAAAGAGAATAACTCTATTAATTTGGGGTCTAGTTTCACATGAAATTCCCATTTTCCAAGAAATTTTTCCTCATTGGGATTTCCGTCGCCGGGCTTTTGGTCTTTTTCTCACTCGCTCTGCCGGCACTCGCGGATCCGCCAACGTCTCCTTATTTGCCGGGCGAAACGCTGACTCCTAATTGCGCTCCGACCGATACGAACTGCACGGTAACGCCGCCGCTCTCTGCTACGACGACTTTGACCACCGGCTCGGTGCCTTTCATCGGCAACGCGAGCGGGACGGTGTACGAAAACAACGCGAACTTTTATTGGGACAACACGAACCTTCGACTTGGCATTGGCACAAGCACGCCGTCGGCGACCTTGACCGTCGCGGGCAATGCCTTGATCACCGGCAACGCGACGACGACGAACCTCACCATCAGCGGACTCGGCGGCTCGACGCAATGCTTGCAAGTTGATGCGAACGGGGTTGTCGGCACCGCAGGCGGCCCGTGCGGCACGGCATCCTTGGCGGCGCGGGCGCGGCGAACCAGATAACTTTTTGGAACACGACGACGACCGTCACGAGCACGGCAAGTTTGGTGTGGTCGGAAAGTTCGGTGACGCTGCAAATTTTCGGCACGGTCTCCTCGACGCAGCTCATCGCTGCAAGCTCATCGCTCGGCACGCTGACCTTGGGCGGCATCTCGAACTCTGTGCTCGCCGTGAATGGCCAGGGCCTTCTTATTGCAACTTCAGTTGTCAGTTCCTTCAACGGCCAGACCGGCGCCGTCGTCGGTGTCGGTTCCGTTTCTTCAGGCACGAACATTTCCGTTTCGAACGCCACCGGCTCCGTTGCGATTAATTTCGTGAATCCCGGCTTCGTCGCGTCGGCATCGTCCGTCTCGTGGACCGCTTTGCAGACTTTCCTCGGCGGTGCTGCGTTCAACTCGACTGCGACGTTTAATAGCTCGACGGTCATTACGAACACAACCTCCTCCATATTAAGCACCAACGCCGCAGGGCTGCTTCAGGCCGCTTCCGTCGGGAACGCGCTAAGTTTCTCCAATAATACGTTTGCGTTTGTGAATCCTGGGTTTTGTGACGGCGGCGAGCCTCGGTTACCTGGACCGGCGCGCAAACA
>CAVUWW010000046.1:0-3136 GCA_963745135.1 uncultured bacterium
GCTCCATCCTCCTCCTTCCTTCGTCTCGACAATCCGCAGATTTTTCACCATCGGCACGAGCTTCGAAACCACCTCGACGGTGTTGTCTTTCGAGCCGTCGTCAATCACGAGAATCTCATAAGAATAATCCGCGCGAGCCAACCGCCGGTCCATATCAATGAGCGTCCGAGAAATCCGCTCGGCCTCGTTGAATGCTGGGATGATTATGGAGAGATAAGGATTCGCCATGGATTCGTCTGGTGGATAGCATTATTATACAACAAAATTTTCTGTCATCCCGGGCTTGACCCGGGATCCAGAGTGGTTGAATTTTCAATTTTCAATTTCTAATTTTCAAACAAGTTCCAATTAGCGAATGTTTCAATTTTCAGACGTCAACTCATTGAAAATTGCCCCCACTTGGATTCCGGCTCGGCGGCCGGAATGGCAAAAAAAGAGGAATGCTATTTCGTCAGCACCAACGCTTCACCCTCCGTCACGGCCACCGTGTGCTCAAAATGCGCCGAAAGCGAACCGTCCTTTGTCACATAGCTTTCATCGTGCTGCACCTGCTTGGTCGCGCCGCTCCCGGCCGTGAACATCGGCTCTATCGCGAGCGCCATGCCGGGCTTCAATTCTTCTCCTTCGCCATTCTCGCCGAAATTGAATACGAACGGGTCTTCGTGAAGCGCGCGGCCGATGCCGTGCCCGCCCAATCCTTCCGCGATGCCGCATTTATTTTTTTTCGCAACCTGCGCAATCGCGAAACCGATATCGCCGAGCGTCTTGCCGGGCTTCACTTCTTTGATAGCCGCCGCGAGCGCCTCTTGCGTCGCCGCAATCAATTTCTTCGCCTCGCGGGAAATGTTGCCCACGCCCACGGTAACCGCCGCATCGGAATAATATTTTTTATAAATGAGCCCGAGGTCGAGCTTCACCAAATCGCCGTCTTGAACCACATAATCCGACGGCTGGCCGTGCACGACGACGCCGTTCACCGAAGCGCAAAGCGTATAAGGATATGGTCGCCGCGCGCCATCCGGGCGATAATTCAAAAACGCCGGTTCGCCGCCGGCCTGGTGGATGAGCTCGTAAGCGATGCTATCGAGCTTTCGCGTCGTCACGCCTGCGCGCGTTTCCGCCGCGAGCTGCCTCAAAACGTTCGCAAGCCGATGGCCGCCCTCGGCCATAATGTCGATTTCTTCGGGGGTCTTTAATATAAGCATCCACTGCATTTTAGCAGAATTTCATTAAAAAATCATTAAACAAAACTTGACATTCAATTCTAAATAGGAGTACGATTAAACCTCATGGAAGACAAAATTATAAAAATACCCGATACCTCCTCCCTGACCGAAAAGTACCTTGATAAATGGGTTGCTTTGTCGCAGGATTACAAAAAAGTCATCGCGAGCGGAAATACCCTTTCGGAAGTGCTTAAAAAAACGTCCCATGAAAAGAGGAAGGTTGTGTTTAAGGTTTTGCCAAGGCTCGGCTTTGCGCCCGGGGCGATTTTCTTCGGCTGACAACATTCATAAATGAAATTTTCTTATCTTGAAGTTGCCGGCCTCAAGGACACGAGAGGAAGAGCGGTAAAACGACCCGTCATCATGATCGAGCTGAAAACAAGAGACGGAGCCATTTTGGAAGTTCCCGCCGTCGTTGATTCCGGGGCGGACACCAGCGTTGTAAACATGGAATACGCCGAGCCGCTGGGGATAGAATTCAGCCAATCCAAGGAAATCTTAGGAATCGGCAAGGGGAAAGTGCCGGTAAAAATCGGCAACTTGCCGTTCAGGATCAAGCACACCGCTATGGAAATGAACTTGCCGGCATGGTACGTTGACAGCGAAAACGTAGGCATCCTGCTCGGGCAAGAAGTTTTCTTCGATAATTTTCGGATTAATTTTCAAAAAGACCATAATGTTTTTGAAATCACCGAAAGCAAAGGGTGAATGCGCTTAAAGACCGCCTTTGCAGGTTATCCGCAAAAGCGGTCTTTTTGGAATCCCCTATTCAATTCCCTCATATTCCCGCACTCCTAAAAAGCGTGGATCCCCGCCTCCGCGGGGATGACCGTTCGCGAATACGAAGCATCTACTCGATGCCTTCGTATTCGCGAACGGTCAATTGCGAATCCACCTGCCGCATGGTCTCGAGCGCTACGGCGACGACGATCAGGATCGCCGTGCCGCTGATGGTCAAGACCGCGATGCCCGTGATGCGCTGGATGATAATCGGCAAAATGGCGATGAGGCCGAGAAACGTCGCGCCGAAGAACGTGATGCGGTTCACAATGCTGCCGAAGAACTTCTCCGTGTTCTCGCCCGGACGGATGCCCGGCACGAAGCCACCGCTGCGCTGCAAGTTCTTCGCGACTTCCTCGGGATTGAACGTGATTGCGGTATAGAAATACGTGAAAATGAACACGAGGAAGAAATACACGATGCCGTATGCCAGCTGGTTCGCCACAAAACCAGTCGCGAAATTATTCAAAGCAAGCCCCCAGTGGCTCGAAAAAATATTCACGATGGACGCCAGAAACTGCGGGAAAAGCAAAACTGAAATCGCGAAGATCAGCGGGATCATGCCGGCCTGGTTCACCTTCAGCGGCAAATAGCTCTGCGCGCCGCCGTACATCTTGTTGCCGCGCACCTGGCGCGCGTACGCGACCGGTATCTTCCGTTCGCCTTCGTTCAGGTACACGATACCGCCGATGAGCAAAACCGCGATGACGACAAAGCCAATGTAGGTCGGCAGCTGCGATGAAGTGTACGAAACCAGCGCCGTGCCGACGCTCGCCGGCAAGCGCGCGATGATGCCCGCCAAGATAATGAGCGAGATGCCGTTCCCCACTTTCTGTTCGGTGATGAGCTCGCCGAGCCAGAGCGCGACCATCGAGCCGCACGCGATCACGATGACATTGCGAATCAAGCTGAACGGGTCCGGCCGGTCAATCACGCCCTGCGAAATCAGGAGCGACAAAAATCCGTACGCCTGCACGAGTGCCAAGGGCACCGTCAAGAGCCGCGAATACTGGTTGAACTTCGCCTGCCCGCGCGCGCCCTCCTCGTAGTACATCTCCTTGAACTTCGGGAAGATGATCGTGAGGAGCTGCATGATGATCGTCGCCGTGATGTAAGGACCGACGCCGAGC
>CAVUWW010000047.1:0-40965 GCA_963745135.1 uncultured bacterium
GTGAATCGGCATGCAATAATGACCCACCAATAGGCAAAATCGGCATTCAAAGTTGACCCAGGCCTGCAAGCCTTCTATTCTGCCATAAATATGGGAGAAGGAGGCAGAAAGGGATGCTCACGGTGGAAACTATTCGGAAGATACGGTTATCAGTACATAGAGATGGCAAATCGATTCGTCAAACGTCAAAAGATCTTCATCTATCACGGAACACAGTCAGAAGAGCAATCAGGAGTGGAGAGACCCTTTTCCAGTACGAGCGCCAGAAACAGCCAATTCCTAAGCTGGGACCGTTTATAGAAATGCTTGACGGTAAACTGGATGAGGACGAGAAACTGCCGAAGAAACTAAGGAGAACGGCACAGATTCTTTTTGAGGATATTCAACTGAACGGTTATGAGGGCGGCTATGACAGTGTAAGGCGGTATATTCAGCGATGGCGCAATGAGCGGAAGATCTCAACGGGAGGTGTATATATACCGCTGAGATTTGAACCAGGGGAAGCATTTCAGTTTGACTGGAGCCATGAATGGGTAGAGATAGGCGGGGCAAGTTTAAAGGTAAAGGTTGCCCATCTGCGGTTATGCTACAGTCGCTATTTTCTTTGCATAGCCTACCCCAGAGAAACCCAGGAGATGGTTTTTGATGCCCATATAAAGGCTTTTGAGTTCTTCGGAGGCGTGTGCAGGAGAGGCATCTATGACAACCTCAAGACGGTTGTTAACAAGATCATCGGAGGAAAAGAAAGGAACTTCAACAGCCGTTTCGTCCAATTCAGCTCCCATTATCTTTTTGATCCTGTAAGCTGCACACCGGGTGCGGGCTGGGAAAAGGGTCAGGTTGAAAACCAGGTAGGCTTAGCCAGAAGGAGATTTTTCATTCCCAAGATCAAGGCCAGGGACTTCAAGGAGCTCAACGATACATTAAAAGGACAATGTATCAACTGGGCAAAGAGCCATAAGCATCCGACATTTTCCGACAAGACGGTTTGGGAGGTGTACGAAGAAGAGAAGCCTTGCATGATCAGTCTGCCTCCCCCTTTCGATGGGTATGGGGAACGTCCTGCCAGGGTTACATCCAGTTCGCTTGTGACCTATGATCGTAACAGATACAGTGTTGATTGCAGTCAGACAGGCAGAATCGTACAAATAAGAGTATATGCCGATCGAATAATGATCGTCAGTGATGGCCGCGTCGTAGGAGAACACGAGAGGCACTTTGGAGAAAATAAGACGGTTTTTAATCCATGGCATTATGTTTCTGCCCTTGAACGGAAACCAGGCGCTTTACGCAACGGAGCTCCTTTCAAAGACTGGGATCTTCCCACGGGCATGGGAAACGTCCTCAACGGATTGCAAAACCGTTTTACCGACTGGGATCGTCAATTTGTGGCAATTCTTAATGCCGTACCTCTTTACGGTCTTGATGCCGTTGACAAGGCATGCGAAGACGCCTTGAAGATGAGAGCTGTGAGTAAGGAGGTCGTTATCAATCTTCTCAACAGGAATCAGGAAAAGGACTTTGCCGCGGATGTAGGCATTCCTCCCCACCTGATTCTGAAACAGGAACCAATAGCAGATTGCCGACGATATGAATCTTTAATGAGGGGGGACTGCAATGTTGCGTAATGAGATCATGGAGCTTATGGGAAAGCTGAAATTACAGGGCATGCAGTCCGTTTATGATGAAGCGTTGTCAAATGGACGAAAGAGCCGGTCAACTCCTGAGAAGATGATCTTAGAAATGCTTAAAGCCGAGGCCACTGAAAGGCATATAAGAAGCATCCGCTATCGAATGGGGCAGGCCAGGTTTCCTGCGCCCAAAGATATCGACAGTTTTGATTTCAAAGGGAGTTCGGTTGATAAAAACCAGATTCAATCATTGTATCAGGGGGATTTTATTGAACAGCATATCAATCTGATTTTCGTAGGCGGCACCGGTACCGGCAAGACACATTTGGCAACTGCAATAGCGGCGCAGGCCGTCAGGGATGGGAAAAAGTGCAAATTTTATAACCTGGTGGATTTGGCAAATGAGTTGGAACAGGAGAAAATGGCCGGATTTGCAGGAAAAATATCTGCACGACTGATTCGGTTTGATATGGTGCTGCTTGATGAACTGGGCTATCTGCCCTTCTCAAAAAACGGAAGCCAACTGCTCTTCCATCTCATATCCAAGCTCTACGAACAAACATCTATCGTCATGACAACAAACTTAACCTTTGGTGAATGGCCTCAAGTGTTTGGTGATGCCAAAATGACTACCGCAATGCTGGATCGCCTTACTCATCATTGTGAAATCATAGAAACCGGGAATGAAAGCTGGAGGATGAAACACAGGTCTTCATAAACATATATTTTTTACTCAGGGGTGGGTCAGTTTTGGACGCCGATGCTGGGTCTATTTTCAATGCCTATTGACACTATTAAGCTACAAGTTTTTTAAATTCCATTTTAGGAGCCTTTAACAATTTTATGAGAGTATCCCTGAATAAATATTCATTATCGCGGTTATTAAATCTCCACTCAAATTCATCGAGGTAAGCGTCCATATGCTTAGTGCTGATTTGATGATAAGAACCGACAATAGATCGCTTAAACAAAGACCAAGCATTTTCAATACTATTAGTGTGGACATCGCCTCGCGCCCATTCTTCTTTATGATGGTTTACGCTCTCATGCTTGAAAGTTTTATCAAGAGATTTGTATGCTTTATATTCGTCTGTCATGATAGTAGCTTTTTTATCCACCCTATCATTGATAATGCCGACAAGGACTCTTTTTCCTGTAGTCGGGATAGTTCTAGCCTCAAATTTTCCGTTTCTTTGCAAAAGTCCCATGACAGGTTGTTTTTCCCATGGCCCGCGCTTACGCCTTTTATCGTAACGACCACCGACAAATGTTTCGTCAACCTCAACAACGCCTTTGAGTTTAGGTTTGTCAATCGCTTCTTCCATTGCTTTTCTGACACGGTGGCAAAGATACCAAGCCGTTTTATAACTCACGCCAAGGCTCCTTTTAAGCTGATTTGCGGACATTCCTTTTTTAGATTCGGTCATCAAATAAACAGCGAGAAACCATTTCCAAATCGGCAAATGGGAATCATGAAATATAGTTCCGGCAGTGATAGAGAATTGATAGCGGCATTGGTCGCAGTCATATTGGTCTCTTTTCTCTATATGAGATATTTTATCAGAACCGCACCGTGGACATTTAATACCGTCTGCCCATCTAAGGGCTTCAAGATACTGACGGCATTTCTTATCGTTGCCGTAATGCTCAATAAGATTAACCAAATTTGTTTCCATAGGAGCCTCCATGAAAAAGATTAAAAAACATCTTAAAAACTTAACTAGTGATGAAGCTATTGCTCGTGTCTTTCATCCAGACGCTTTAAAACATATAAAAAACCATGTTGAAAAACTCTCTAGTGAAAAGAAAAAACCAATTAAGAAAGAGCGTCAATCATGACTTTCAATTATAGTATAACAACTAAATTGCCTTGTGTCAAGTATATAATCGCGGATGAATCCCGCGACTTGCAATCCCCCGGCTCCTGCCGGGGGTTCGCGCCGTAGGACGCGGGAGGTCGCGTTATTAAAAGGAGCCTCCGGCTCCTGCCGGAGGGAGCTCCACTAAAGAAAATCCCGGCCTGCATATTATTGATATCGGTGCCCCAATCATCGCCAAATGCTGCCATTGAGCTGTAAAATTATTCTGTAATATATATTTATAATATATTATATAGTATACTTATACAATGATATATTCCGAAAGATAACATCAGGTGCAAAAAATAATGACATATAAACAAATCAACACAGCGTTCATTTTAGGCGCGGGACTGGGGATGAGACTCAGGCCGCTGACGGAAAACACGCCCAAGCCGCTGCTGAAAATTGGCGGACGTCCCATCATCACTTATGCTATGGAGCATTTGCGCTCTATTGGTGTCAAGCGGTTTATTATTAATACGCATCATTGTGCGGGAAAATTCGCCGAAATATTTCCTAAAAATAGTTGGAAAGATATCCCAATTACGTTTCGACATGAGCCGGTTTTGTTGGATACCGCCGGCGGCATCAAAAATATTGAAGACCTGATTGCCGATGATGAACGCATTGTAGTTTACAACGGCGACATAATCACCAATCTTCCGCTTGCGCCGCTAGTGGATAAACATTTTGCTTTGCAATCAAAAGTTACACTGGCCTTACGAAGCAGTGGTCCGCTGCTCAATGTCAATATTGATAAAGACGGTTTCATTTGCGACATGCGGCATATTTTGAAAAATCCAGGAGTCCGGAGTTGCCTTTTTGCCGGAATTTATATCGTGGAAAAAGATTTTTTAAAACGATTACAGGCTGGCAAAATAGAATCGATTGTTTTACCGCTGGTAGAGATGATTAAAGAAAATCCACGCTCGGTCGGCGCTGTGGTAATTGACGATGGTTATTGGTATGATGTTGGCACGATTGAGGAGTACGAAAAATTATGCAAAACAGGGATTAGTTAAATGAAATCTAATTTAAGTCTCCCTTTTTTAAAGGGAGACAAAGAGGGATTTTAAAAATCTCCCCTCACGCCTCTTTACAAAAGAGGGGCAGAATGTTGATAAAAAAAATAAAACTAATGCACAAAGAAATACAAAAATTTCTGAGAGATCATCTGGGCGCGAAGGATTTTGATCTTAAGCCGATCAAGAAGGGCGGTTCCGACCGTGGATTTTCCCGTGTTTCCCTGCCGGATAAAACCAGTTGCGTTTTTATGCATTACGGTGATGAAGTAGCGGAAAATGCATATTGGGCAGGCATCAACAGCTTCATGGCATCGCTGGCTATTAATGTGCCGCGGATTATTGCGCAGGATATGCCAAAACATTTTATCTTCCTCGAAGATTTAGGCGATGTTGATTTGTGGTCGGAAAGATTTTTACCATGGGAAGAAAGGCGTGATTATTATTTTCAGGCGCTCACTCAAATTTATCGGCTGCATTCCTTTGATTTAAAATCCATTCCAGATGATTTGCAATTGTCGGAAAGCTACGGCCCGCGTTTATATAAATGGGAGTATGAATATTTTCTGGAAAATCTTGTCGGGGAAGTCTGCAAAATAAAACTTTCATCGACAGATGCCGCAAAGTTGATGAAAGAATTGGACGCACTTTCCGCTCGCCTGCAAAAAATAGAACCCTGTCTTATTCATCGTGATTTTCAATCGCAAAATATCATGATTAAAAACGGCAGGCCGATATTGATCGATTTTCAGGGCATGCGCGAAGGCTGCCTTTTTTACGATCTGGGTTCTCTGATCTGTGATCCGTACGTTACTTTTAAAGATGAAGAAAGAAACGAGTTGCTGGATTTTTACTATGAACTGATGAATCCGGCCTATAGCCGCGATGAATTTGTCCATAATTTCTGGATGGGCTCGGTGCAGCGGCTTTTGCAGGCGCTGGGAGCATACGGTTTTTTAGGGCTCAAGAAAAATAAACCGGCTTTCCTTGCGCACATCGGCAACGGTCTGGAGAATTTATTAACTGCAATCGATAAAGTGAACGGCCTTGCACTGCTCAATGACCTTGCGACTGAATGCGAAACAATCCTCACCCGTAAAAATTATTGTTGAAACACCAATTCCGAAAGCGAATAACCTAAAGGTCACTATAGGCGCAGCGGAATTGGTAAGTTGTAATGAGACTAGCTAAAAACGAACGAAGTGAAGTTTGAAGCGTAAGTCGAATTATCCCGCGAAGCGGAGGGTTTTATACCCGTGATTAAAAATCGCTTGACATCCGGTCCGAATATTGTACCATATTCGAACCGGAGGTTAAAATCATGAATATCATAAACGATATTAAGCCCGTCACATATTTGAAATCGAAAGCCGCGGATTTGCTCAAGCAAATCAATGAAACGCAAAGACCTGTCATTATAACTCAGAATGGAGAACCTCGGGCCGTGCTTCAAGACCCCGCAAGCTATGAAAATATGCGCAATGCCATCGGTATGTTAAAGCTCATTTCACAAGGTGAAGCCGATGTGCGAGATGGCCGGACGAAGACACAGGAAAAAATGTTTAACGAAATCGAAGATGCATTAAAGAAAAGGCTTAGATGAAAAAGTACAAGGTTGAATGGGCGGCTGTAGCTGAAACTGATTTAAAACAGATCGTCGATTATCTGACGGCTGATAGTCCCGGCAATGCTTTACAAATATTCAAAAAGATTCGACAGAGAGCATCGGGCCTTTATGCATTCCCGAAACGTGGCAGGGTTGTTCCTGAACTGCAGGCTCAAGGGATATATATTTACAGAGAGTTGATTGTAGCACCCTGGCGAATCGTCTATCGTATAGCGGAAGGAACCGTTTTTGTTTTATCGGTTATCGATTCGCGACAAAATGTCGAGGATATTCTGCTCAATAGATTACTAAAATAAATCAAGCATTGTTCAAACTTTTATGGGATGCGCTGGGAGCATACGGTTTTCTGGGACTTTAAAAAATAAACCGACCTTTCTTGGGCACATCGGTAACGGTCTGGAGAATTTATTAATTGCGGTAGATAACGTGAGCGGACTTGAACTGCTGAATGATTTAGCGACTGAATGTGAAACGATTCTCGCTAGGAAAAATTATCAGAAAATTATGAAAACATAACATATAAATCAATTTTGTGGTGAACGATTAAGTATTGTGTAACTAGAATATTGAGTAATACAGATGATAATTGATGATAATATTATAAATGAAGCCATAAAATTTTTGCTCGATGGTGACGAGCAAGCATCAGCAGATATCCTAAAAATGTGTTCGGTGGAAAACTGTGAAGTTGTAGATCACTGGATGAATGGAAGCGAACTGCTAGACGGTTTATCTATAGAACTGCGAGGACCTCGTACGGCATATGATATTCTTTCAAGGCATGACCACCCATTAAGAAAAGAAATAATATCCGCCTTTTCAGCTGTTATTCCTGCCAGCACTTACATTAAGAACTTACGAATACGAGTCGTTACTTTGTCGGAAGAATCGCGCGTGCAGATAAGTAAAACAATTTCTGTTTCTGAGTTAAAGGAATTAATTCAAGAGATTGAAGCGCAAAAAGGGTTGATGATTGCGGTTGCAACCGGTGGTCCGAAAATTAAAGAGGTTAATGTCCAGTACCAGAATAGACGTTTTAAAATCATGGCAAAGTTACAGGATATGGGTATTGACGATCCAAATCCTTATCCTGATCTTTGGAGTTGGTACGGAAAGTGGAGTGATGGTAGTCTCCCTAGTTGGCAAGCAAGAAGAAACTATATTGGTGCTCTTTATCAGCCATTGTTGGATGCACTGACAATAAGAAGCAAAACAAATTTGGCCGTTCAGCCTCAAGAACCTACAGGTTGGGATCGGGTTGACCGTAACGTAGATAAGGTAAATAATGCATTAGCGTATGCAGAGAATGAAGAAGATTTTCAAACGGTCGGTCTTTTATGTAGAGAAGCTGTCATTTCATTGGCTCAAGCAGTTTACGATATAGCGAAGCATGGCAGTATTGATGGGGTATTGCCTAGTAATACTGATGCAAAAAGAATGCTGGAAAGCTATATAGCCACAGAACTATCTGGCAGTTCCAATGAAATGCACCGAAAATTAGCTAAAACAGCCGTTCAACTAGCAGTTGATCTTCAACATAAGCGTACAGCAAACTTTCGAGAAGCTGCTCTTTGTGCTGAAGCTACGAGAGGAATAATAAATATCATAGCAATCATGTCAGGACAAAGAGATCCCGAGAAATAGCAAAAGACAACAAGTGGTTCAATGGCGTCGGGGATTTGTAAATTTCTTTTTCTCGCAATAGCTGGTTGCCTCGACGCGCCAACTACGTTTAACCGCTGCTCTGTCGTTCAATCTAAATCCTATCATTACTCACTGATTAAAAAATTGTCTATGCGATAAAGGCATTGCGCTCGTCGTGCCGATATGTTAAGCAAATCATCACTATTCACTATTCGGAGAGTTTTTGAAAATGAAATATGAACCGCTAGTTATTGAAGAGAAATGGCAAAAAAAATGGGAAGATGAAAAAGCTTTCAAGGTTACCGAGGATCCGCAAAAGGAAAAATATTATCTGCTGGAGATGTTTCCTTATCCTTCCGGCAAAATTCATATCGGCCATGTTCGCAATTACACCATAGGTGATGTTGTTGCCCGCTACAAGCGCATGAAGGGTTTCAATGTTCTGCATCCGATGGGCTGGGACGCTTTCGGCCTGCCCGCCGAAAACGCGGCAATCGAGCATAAAATTCACCCTGCCAAGTGGACCAACGAAAATATCAATCACATGAAAAAACAGCTCAAGCGCATGGGTTTCAGCTATGACTGGGACAGAGAAGTTTCCACCTGCGAGCCGAAATATTACCGCTGGGAACAGTTGTTCTTTATCTGGATGTATGAAAAAGGTCTGGCTTACAAGAAACGCTCCACGGTTAATTTCTGCACTAAGTGCGACACGGTGCTCGCCAATGAACAGGTCGAAGGCGGACAGTGCTGGCGCTGCGGCACGGAAGTGCAGGAGAAGGTGCTAGATCAGTGGTTTTTCAAAATCACCGCCTACATCGAAGAATTGCTGGATTACTGCGACAAACTGCCCGGCTGGCCGGAACGTGTTATGACCATGCAGAAAAACTGGATCGGTAAAAGCTACGGCTGTGAAGTTGATTTTCCGATGGCCGACGGAAACGGCGCCATCAAGGTATTTACCACCCGTCAGGACACGCTCTTCGGTGCGACCTTCATGCTGGTTGCCGCCGAGCATCCGTTGGTTACGCAACTGACCAAAGGCAAGGTCATCGAAAAAGATGTTCTGCAGTTTGTTGATAAAGTCAAAAAACAGGACAAACTAATGCGGACTTCGGAATATTACGAAAAGGAAGGCATGTTTCTGGATGCTTACTGCAAGAATCCTCTGACGGGAAAGGAAATGCCCATCTTCGCGGCAAATTTTGTTCTGGCTGATTACGGCACCGGCTGTGTCATGGCTGTGCCCACGCACGATCAGCGCGACTTTGAATTTGCCAAGAAATTCAATCTGCCGCTGATTGTGGTCATTTCACCGAAAGACAAAACTCTCGATCCGGCGACGATGACTGAAGCTTACGTTGATGAAGGAATTCTCGTCAACTCCGGTCAATTTAATGGCATGGAAAACACCAAGGTTCTGGAATCCATCGCCGATTTTCTGGAAAAAGAAGGAAAGGGCAAACGCACTATTCAGTATCGTCTGCGCGACTGGGGTATTTCCCGCCAGCGCTACTGGGGCGCGCCGATTCCCATGATCAACTGCGATAAATGCGGTATCGTTCCTGTCGCTGAAAAAGACCTGCCCGTTGTACTGCCGGAAAATATTAAGCTAAGTTCCGAAGGCGGTTCACCGCTCGCGTCCCTGAAAGAATTTGTCGATACAACCTGCCCCAAATGCGGTGGCAAGGCCGCGCGTGAAACGGATACAATGGACACATTCGTGGAGTCGTCCTGGTACTTTGACCGCTTCTGCTGTCCTGATTGCGATACCAAGCCCGGGCTTGACCGAAAAAAACTGGATTATTGGATGCCTGTTGACCAGTACATCGGCGGCATTGAGCACGCCATTCTTCATCTGCTTTACGCCCGCTTCTATACAAAGATGCTGCGCGATTTCGGAGTAATCGGCGTAGATGAGCCTTTCACCAATTTGCTGACGCAGGGCATGGTCTGCAAGGAAACAATGAAGTGCAAAGAGCATGGTTATCTTTTTCCGGAGCAGGTAGTGGATGGCAAGTGTAAAATTTGCGGGAAAAAAGTTATTATCGGCAAGACCGAAAAAATGTCCAAATCGCTGAAGAACGTTATCGACCCCGATTATCTGATAAAAACCTACGGCGCCGATACCGCGCGGATATTTTGCCTGTTTGCCGCGCCGCCGGAAAAAGATTTGGAATGGAGCGATCAGGGCGTGGAAGGGTCTTTCCGCTTTCTCGGACGCCTGTGGCGCATCGTTGATGAATATCTCGAAGACATCAAGACCATTGAGTCTCTATCAGGCGTTGTTGAACTGGAAGGAGAATTAAAAGCTCTGCGGCGCAAAACTCATCAGACTATCCGCAAAGTAACAATAGATATTGAAGACCGCTTCCATTTCAATACGGCCATCAGTGCCGTAATGGAGCTGGTTAACACCGTCTATCAAATCAAACGTCCCGCCAGTGATGATAAACAAGCGCTGGCCACTGTCCGGGAAGCGCTGGAGGCGGCTGTAATTCTTCTGGTGCCGATTGTGCCGCATATAACGGAAGAACTCTGGCAGATGCTCGGCCATAAAACTTTAGCCGCTGATATTCCCTGGCCGCAGTTTGATTCGGCGATTGCCAGTGAGGAGGAGATGACAATTGTTGTGCAGATTAACGGCAAGCTGCGCAGCAGAATGACCGTCGCGGTGGACGAAGATCCGGAGAAAATAAAGGCAAACGCGCTGGCCGATGAAAAAATTGTTTCCTTGATGTCGGGCTCGAAAATATTGAAAGTTATTTACGTGCCCAAGAAACTGGTCAATATTGTTATTGCACAATAAAGTGACAGGATAAATGGTGTTATTATGAAAAAACTTAATCGTCCGGTGTTGATTAGAATCACAATCGTCTGTTTTTCTTTTATCGTTTTGTTCGGTTGTGGCTATACCTTCGCTCCGCGGGGCGAATATATCGACAAACATATTACTACTGTTTATGTCCAATTTTTTGAGAATAAGACGTCTCAGGCAGAGTTGGAAAATTACGTCCGGACAGCTTTCATTAACCAGTTTATTCAAAACAGCCGTTTAAAGATTGTGGGAAGCGCTGAAGAAGCGGATGCAATAGTTAAAGGGAAAATTCTTAATCTTAATACGTCACCCCTTTCTTATGGCAGCAATTCTCTAGTGGCTGAAGAGCGGGCAACAATGATACTGGAAGTAGATTTTTGGGAAAAGGAAAGCGGCAAAACTATCTGGAGTTCGAAAAATATAACCGGCACAGTTGATTACACCTTAAGCACGGACATTAATTCGGTTCCCGCAATCAAAAAGGATGCGTTCATTAAGCTGGCCAACAACACGGCAGAAAAAGCTTTCAACCTGATAATGTCCGGATTTTAGCGACACTCGCTGATAGTGAGCCAAGCTGAAAATGAGCTTTGCGAAGTTTGAAGCGTAAGGCGAACTATACCAGGTGCAAAGCACCGTGGTAGAACGAGTATAGCGAAGTTCGAAGCGTAAGTGGAGCTAATCCCGAAGCATAGCGAAGCGGGATAATGTACAGTTTAATTATGAAGCCTTTAGTTCGAAAATTTGGCCGGTTCCTTCTCCTGCCTCTGAATAATGAAAAAGAGGCAATGAGTAGTTGGCCTGCAGATACATCCAATGTTAAAGAAATCAAGCAGCTTTCTTCGTTCCTGAAAAAAATATCCAGTAAATATTTACTGTTAATTGCCGACGAAAAAAAAATCAACTGCGATGAATTATCACTGCGCCGCCTGCTCAAGGTTGTCGAAAAAAAACGCGCCGGCATCGTTTATTCGGATTATTTTGTGAGCGAAGGAAATAATCTGACTGAGCATCCGCTGATCGATTATCAACAGGGCAGTATCCGCGACGATTTTAATTTTGGGCACCTTTTGCTTTTTTCCTGTGACGCTGTGAAATCCGTTCTGCAAAAATACGGCTCGTTGCCATCCGACGCGAGTGAGGCTTTATACGACTTGCGCTTGAAAATTTCCACTGATTATGAATTGATTCATGTGCCTCAGTTTTTTTACAAGGTATCCGTTAAAGAACAGAATAAAAATAAAATATCCGGTGGAGCCCCTCCGGCAGAAGCCGGAGGCTCCTTTCCAAAACGCGACATCCCGCGATTGGCAGAAAGCATTCAACCCCCAGCGGGAGCTGGGAGCTTTCTGCAGCGGGGCAAAAAAACAGAGGCTCACTTCGCCTATGTTGCGAAAGAAGATTTCACTCTTCAGAAAAAACTTGAAAAAATAGCGACAAATCATTTGAAGCGAATCGCGGCATGTCTTCCGCCGCAAAATAAGAAAACAAATAAAGAACAGAATGAAAGGCAGTGGAAAGCGAGTATCATTATCCCCGTGCTCAACCGCAAAAAAACAATTGCAGATGCGTTGACCAGCGCTCTGGAGCAAAAAACTGATTTCGCATTCAATGTTATTGTCTGCGGTCGGCTGGTAGAGCGAAGCCGAACTTGACCCAGGTGCCGTCGTGCCGGACTTGGGCGCAAAGGGAGCCAAAAGATTGCTGAAAAAACTGCTGATCCCGTTCGCCTGCGCCCGAGGCGCGTTCGCCGAATAGCCCAAAGCGATGCCAGCGATAAGAGCCACCGCCACGATGCCGATGATAATAGCCCTGTTATTCTTGTTATTCATAGGTGTATTGTAGTGTTTTTAAGTGAACCCTTCATGAAGAATGACCCTGTATTTTAGAATACGAAAAAGTGAAAAAAAGGTTGCAGGAAAGCCAAGAACCGAAGACGGTCTTCAAATCCCAAAGAAGACCGTCTTCGGTTCTTGGGTCTTCGGTTCTTCCGATATTATCCTCGTGCAGGCGGGAATCCATGATTGCTTAATGATTAATATCCCCTATTATCCCCACTGCCGCGTCAATCTCTCTCTTTGTCGTCGGGCGGCCGAGGCTGAAACGGATGGAGGATTTTGAGCGAGACGGGAGACGGGAGACGGGAGACGGGAGGGCTTCAATAACGTACGATGACTCCATCGCGCGCGACCGGCACGCAGAACCGGACGAGACCGCAAGCCCGTTCAGGTCGAATCTCGTCAGCAAATCCTGCGCCGCGTGGTTGGGAAAGTAGACGTTAAGGATGTTTGGGAGCGAGATTGGAGGTTGCCGCCCTTCGGGCGAGCCTCGCTCCGCAGGGAGCATGGAGGTTGGATTAATTCCATTAATTTCCGCCTTTGGATAAATCTTCCTTATTCCGCGCCAAAGATAATCCCGCAATTCTCTCATTCGTTCATTCGTTCGAATGAGCAAATGACCGCGCAACTCTACTGCCTTTGCAAAACCAACAATCGCTGGCACGTTTTCCGTCCCGGAGCGGAGACCGAATTCCTGCCCGCCGCCGGAAAGAAGAGGGAGAAAGGAGAAGGGAGAAGGGAGTGGCTTCCCCCTCCCCATTTCCTCCTCCCTGCTCCCTCGAACATACAATGCCCCAATCCCCTTCGGCCCGTAAATCTTGTGCGCCGAGAGCGTCATCAGATCCACGCCGAGATTTTGGACGTTGCAATCGAGGAATTGGAACGCCTGCGCGGCGTCGGTGTGGAGGAATGGGTAGGGGTTGGAGGTTGGAGGTTGGAGGTTGGATTTTTTCGCCCTAGACTCTAATCTCTTATTTCTAATCTCTCTGAAATTTCGCACGATTTTCGAAATTTCAGAAATCGGCTGAATGCTGCCAATCTCATTGTTTGCGTACATGATTGAAATCAGAACTGTCCGGTCGTTTAAAGATTCTTTCAGTTTTTTCAAATTAATGATCCCCTGCTTGTTGACCGGCAAATAAACAACTTCAACGCCGTCGCGCTCGAGGTCGCGCGCAGTTTCTAAAACTGATTCATGTTCAATCGCGGAAATTATTATTCTCGGTTTGCTCCTGGTTCGTAGCTCATGGCTCATGGCCCCTCGCACTGCGCCGCGCAGTGCGAGATTATTCGCTTCGGTAGCGGATCCGGTAAAAATAACCTCCCGAAACTCCGCGCCGATCGCCTTCGCGACTGTCTCGCGCGACCGGTCCACCGCCGCAATCGCTTCCTGCCCAAAAAAATGCAACGACCCTGGATTGCCGAATTTTTCTGAAAAATAGGGCTTCATCGCACGCAAAACACGTTCGTCCACGGGCGTAGAAGCAGCATAATCAAGATAAATCCTTTTTTTGGGAAGGTTCATTTTCCATCGTCATCCCGAGTCCGCCGAGGGATCTTTCCTTAATTAAAGAACGGTCGGGATTCCTCGCAAGCTCGGAATGACAGAAAAACGGAATTTATAATAGTGCTGGCGCGATTGCAACTCCCGCAAATTCAACCCTCACCACTCCCCCATTTTTTTTGTCCGGCACCATGAAGAAGCGCTGCTTTTCGTACAGATCAAATAATTCCTTCGTCAGCTTCACGTCGTTCAGGCAATACTCCTTGAGCTCGGCGATTTTGCCTTCGCGATAGAGCGCGATTGCCATTGAGCCATGCGAATTTTTTTTCACGCCGAGATTCGCTTCCGCCAAGCGGCTCAAGCTGATCCGTTGGCCGCCCATTGCCGATTCAATCCTTTCAAGCAAATCAATGCGCTCTTTGCCCCAAAGGTTCGGATTGTGCACAACTCCGTGCAACCTGCTGAAGTAGTTGTTCAGCACCGGCACGTCGTAGCGGTTCATGCAGAAGCCGACAATCCGTTTCGTACCGTTAAATAGTTCCGCAAGCGGTTCCATCTCGTGCTCCTCGAACGCGAAATATTTATCCTGTAAATAGGAATAAACGCAAACTACCGAAATTTTGAGCGCTGCAAAGTTGTCATACCCCACATCAGGGTCGGTGAAAAAATTTTGCGTTTCAATGTCGAAGACGAGGGTGTCCATGGAAATGTTTATGCGAATCGATATAATGCGAATTTGCGAATGTATGCGAATAATGCTAATGGGATGGACCGTTTTTTCTATTCGCGGCATTCGCACGCCATTCGCGGATTCGCATTACGCTCATTCGCACATTCACTACACATGCCTATCCGCCACGCTTGTAGCCGCATAGCTCTCCGGCTTCGTTTTCGCCTGAAAGTTGTTCGCCCGGATCATGCCGACAACTTCCTGGATCATCACTCTCGTCGGGCCGTTCGCGCCAATGTCGGCGTGGATCTCAAACTCGAATTCCGGCAATGGGAATCTCTGCAGCTCGGTCAATATTTCTTTCGCAACATCAATGGAAATCAAAACTTCGCGGATGATACGGTCGCGCAGCGTGTGGAATTTGCCAAGCTCGAACCGCCGCCAGAAATACCGCCCGCCGTTGCCGATGCGATGCACCACGATTGCCGTCACAAAGTCCGCGTCCTTGTCCGCCGCGAGTTCCGAATCCGTGCCGATGGTTATTCTATACCGCCGCGAAGAGTCGGAGCGCATATAGGAAATGACCTCCCGGACCACCTCCGCCGCCGTGAGCCGCGCCTCCAAAGTGCTGCTGAAAAACAGGACCGGTTCGACAATCTGTTTGCTTTCAATGCTTTTCAACGCTGTTTTCATTTGTTTGGATTGTACGGCTGCTAACGATGATTGTCAAAGCACAATCCCGATATGAATACGCAAACCAGCCGAGCGCGGCGTAATAGATCGCGAACGAAGCCGCTGAATTGAAATAGAGCGGCAATGGGACGGCGAATGTCGCGAAGATTTTTATGACGGCGAAATCATACAGTAAAATCACGCCCGAGAATTTCGCGACGATAATTCCGAGATAGCGCGAAATAAATCCGGAAAATGCGAGCGCGTAGCCGGAGGATATCGCGAAAAGCATCGAAATCCCGACGAGCGCGTTTGAAAGGAAGATGGCCAAAGAAAACTCCTGTCCGGAATCGGCGACGATGACCGGAATGATTGCAAGCAAAACGGCGAGGGCGATAAGGACGCTTTCTCTCCAATAAAGTACTCCGTGGCCGGACTTCTCCCATTTAAAAAATTTCTTGAGCGGCGGCATGAGATACACGATTCCCGCAACGCTCAAGAATGAAAGCGTGAACCCGAATTGGACAATGATCGTTGGGCTGAAAAATACCATGCCCGCGGCGATGACCGCAAGCGCGTTCCGTTTTGAAAGCGGCCGACCGATCTCTTTCGCTAGGACGATGAAAAATGCCATGATTGCCGCACGGATGACGACCGCCGCGGCGCCGGCCATCGCGACGAAAAGGACAATTGAAATGAGAACAAGCAAAAATCTTAATCGCCGCGCGAGGCGGCGCTTCAATGCCTCCTCGATTGCCCACGCGACGACGTAAATCTTGAAGCCGTACATCGAAGTGATGTACGAAGTCCCCGAAAGCGACATTTCATTTTTCAAGTCGGCGCTCATGCCGTCCGTGCCGCCAAGCGTGATGCCGTTCAAAAGCGCGGCCGCATCCGGCGAAAGGAATTCCTGGAATTTTCCGAGCACCGCCGCCTTGAAATCAAGCATTTTCTCACGCAGCCAAAACCCGCGATGCTCGGCGACCAGCGTCACCGTTTTCGGAAATGCCACTGGCCCCCCGCCCGGATTTTCTCCGGCATCAACCGTTCCCTTCAGCGCTAGCAAATCGCCATAATGGACATCCGATGACAACGCAACAAAAACCATACCTTCGCCCGAAAACGGCGGCTGAACCACAGCAGGAAAATATGAAAATTTGTCCGAGGACTTCGGCTCATCAGAAACAATAGCCGAAAAAGAAATTAACTTGCCGACTGGCAGAGTATTGCGCGCCGCGTCCCAATGCGAATAAAGATGATAATAAAAAGCCCCAAAGATCACTACGGCGAAGAATAGCAGGGCAAATCTCCAGAATCGAACCCATCGCTTGGCAAGTAGCAATGCAAAATCCGGCAACAAAAACAAAGCCGGCAAACCAAGCCATCTGCCAGCCCAAACCGGCCGCCAAGACGCCGGCCAAAAACGCCGCCGCAACGCCAAACGCAACATCGCCAATTGCCATCCCCTCATAATAAGGGGTGATTATTTACGAATTTGCTAAAAAATAAAAACTCGCTTTTTACTTCATTAAAATTTAATGTTGCTTTTTCCGCCTCCACGCCTCTATTTTTTTATGATCCCCGGAAAGCAGTATCTTCGGCACCGCCCACTTTTTTCCTTTTTTCGGCGCGAAAACTTCCGGACGCGTGTATGTCGGGAATGAGCCGTTTATTTCCTCGAGCGATTCCCGCTTACCAAGGAATCCCGGGATAAAGCGGCTGACGGATTCCATCAAAACGAGCGCCGGCAGTTCGCCGCCGGACAAAATGTAATCGCCAATCGAAATTTCTTCGTCTGCGATATATTTTGCCACGCGCTCGTCCACGCCCTCGTAACGGCCGCAAATGAGAATAAGCGAATCGCAGGACGCCAATCGCTTGGCAATTTTTGCATCTAATTTTTTGCCCCTTGTTGAAAAAAGGATGGTTCGAATTTTTGGCTTGCTGCGCTTGGCGCTCCGCGATTTGCGCTCAGCGATTTTCAAAATCGACCCAACCGCCCTATAAATAGGATCAATTTTGAAAACCATGCCAACTCCCCCCCCGAACGGCCGGTCATCCACTTTGTGATGCTTGTCGGTCGTGAAATCGCGCAGATTGTACGTTTTGACGGTGATCAATTTTTCCTTTTGCGCGCGCTTAAAAAACGATTCGTTTAAATATGAATCGAAAATTTCGGGAAAGATGGTGAGAATGTGAAAACGTTTCATCCTTAATCCTTAACCCTTAACCCTTAACAGAACGTCAAAGATCAAGGATTAAAGATTAAGGATTGTTCTCGCCCTGCTTCCGCAGCGACTCGTGTATCGCCTTCCGCAGCGCCTCGATGTCCACGTTTTGCTTGGGGAATTTTTTTGGCTGGGGCGGATTTTTCACACCGACTGCAGCTTCGAGCGGCGTGAGTGGCTTCGGCTTTTCCGAATTCCCCTTGACCGGAGCAGCCGCAGTGGCGGGAACCACTGCGCGTTCTCCGCTCTTTGAGGTTGTACCTATATTTTGCGGGAATGAAGTGTTCTGCCGCGGCAGAGAGAAAGTTCTCGGGTTCCTTATGACTTGCGCTTTGCGACTTGCGCCTTGTCCAAGCATTTCCGCCAATCCCCGCTCGCCGCGACGCTCCATCTTTTCCTCAACTGCGCCGCCGCCGCCGAAGTCCAAAAGGTCGCTCGTAATCCTCGCCTCCACCACGCTCCGCGGCGTACCGTAGCGGTCGCGCGTATTCTTCATGATCACGTCGCGGTAGTTCACGAGCGGCAGTTTCTGCGGCGGCAGCGTCTCGGCGGAAAACGGCCGCGATGCGACGCCATCGATCATCAACTTGATGTAAATGTTCGCCTTCGAGAGGTTCACGAGATCGGTCTGCAAAAATTCCGGCATGAATTCTTTTTCCAAAAATTCCGCATCCTCAGCGCCCACACGGAACGAGATGATCGTGCCGACGTTGCCGAACACCGCGTCGCGCACCTTCGTGTTCTGCTCGGCAGTCACGAGTTGGCCAATGTACTGGTGCGCCAAGATCAGGCCGAGGCGGTATTTCCGCGCCTCCGACAAGATGTTCGCGAACGAATCCGTCGCGAAGTTCTGGAACTCGTCAACGTAAAGGAAAAAATCGCGGCGTTGTTCTTCCGGCATGTCCACGCGCGACATCGCCGCGAGCTGCAGCCGCGTGATGATCATCGCGCCGAGGAGCGCTGAATTGTCCTCGCCAATCTTCCCCTTCGAGAGGTTCGCAGATGAAAATTTTGCCGCTGTCCATGATGTCGCGCATATTGAGCGACGACCGCGGCTGGCCCAAAATATTCCTCACGAGCGGATTCGAAACAAACTGACCGACTTTGTTCTGGATCGCGGCAAGCGCTTCGGACTCAAATTTTTGGCTGTATTGCGAAAATTCGTCCTGCCAGAACGAGCGGATGATCGGGTCCTGCAGGTTGTCCACGATCTTTTTCCGGTATGCCCTGTTCGAGAACATCTGCATGATGCCCAAGAGTGTCGCGCCGGGATATTCCAAAAGTGCGAGCAGGGTGTTATTCAAAATGTATTGCATGCGCGCAGACCACGCATCGGCCCAGATCTTCTTGAAGACGCCCATCAAGCCCGACGCCACGAGGTGCCGATACTCCGTACCCACCTGCTCCATCGGGTTGAACGCGATTGGGTGCTCCATGTCAGAGGGGTCAAAGTAGATCACGTCGTCGAGCCGCTCCTCCGGAACGAAATCAAGCATCTTCTCCGCGAACTCGCCATGCGGGTCGATCACACCGACGCCTTTCCCCGCCTGAATGTCGGCAATCACCATATTCTCAAGCAGGGTCGTCTTACCCACGCCCGTCTTCCCGATCACGTAAACGTGCCGCCGCCGGTCGTCGAGCTTGATGCCGAATTTCTTCCGCTGGTTGCGGAAGTTATAGACGCCGATGGGCGCAATGTCGCTGTTGGTGAGTTCGTTCATTTTAAACAGAGGTTTGAGGTTGGAAGTTAGAAGTTAGAAAAAATCCAAGCTCCAACTTCAAAGCCCCAAGCTCATCTTTAAATCATCTTACCCTCCTTTCCGCCTTATGCCGATGGGTTGACAGATCTAAAACTATCATGCTAATATATAATCAGAAATTCCCGCGCGGGGTGAATTATGCTTTTTAGCAAAGAAGAGGCGCTGGATCAACGCGAAGCGAGATCGAAAGCATGGCGGCGAACGTTCGCATTTCTCCCGATTCGGGTTGGAACCACATCATTTCTGCACGGCCGCTACGCATGGCTGCGTTTCGTTGAACAGAGAAAGCCGGATCCTTTCCTCGCTCCGTCCGTCATGGAATACCGCCTGCCCGGTTCCAAAGAATCATATCGATGCTTTGAAAATCTGCGGGGCCGTCAGTAGCCCATCGCCAGTTTTCTCTCTCCGTCCTCCGGCCGCTCACTTTGTGGGCAGCCTTTTTTAATTCCTGAAAGCGTTGGTTCCTGCTCCCGTGTCGGAGTACGGGACAGGCTTCGCGGGAATGACCCCTCGACCATGCTCGGGGCAGGCAGAAAAAATTGCATTCCCTATACCCTATCCCCCATACCCCATACCCTACTCTTCTATCACCGGCACGCTCGCCGGCGGGCTGCCCTTCCTCGACGCGATCTTCTCGAGCTCGGTCGTCGAGACCGCGGTGATCGGGAAGTGGTAGATGGTCGCGAGCTCCTCGATGTTCAGGATGGATTTTTTGGAACCAGGCACAAGATTCCGGTAACTGTCATACATGAGCCGCTTGCGCAACCGGATCTTTGTTTTCCTAAAAAGCCCGTGTACCGCGTACGATGCCGTCGTCGTCGGGCTGTTCGGCTTCAGTGAATTCATGTCCTGCGTGTTGAACTGCCGGATGAAACCATGCACCGTATTCAAAAATCCCTCGTCCGGCGCGCCGTTGCGGTTGATGTAAACGAACCTGACCGTCGCTTCGAATGCGATCTTCGATATCTTCGCCTGTATCCCGTCCATGACGTCCTTTTCGCCCGAAGACAAGATCATGCGCGTCGCTTTCGGCTTTTCCTCTTTTTTGGGAACGACATCCCCGGGATGCCTGAAAGGCGCCGCGATGACATCTCCCAAGGAGATGCCGAGGCCAAAGCCATCGAACAATCCCGACGGCTTTTTCTCTTCAATGCCCATCATTTTTTTGATCTTCGCCTCGCCTTCCTTCTTGAAATCTTCGCCGGTGGGCTTGACGATCAGCTGGTACCACAGCTGTTCGTCGTCCCGAAGTCGCGACATCGCCTCCATGAGCGGCCCGATGGGATCGAGCCGCTGTTCCTCAACGGACTCCTCGAACGAGTCATAAGTCCGGATCGGCAGGTAATTTTCGTGCCGCAGCACTTCCTCGAATCCCGACACGTCAAAGTTCCGGTTCGGCAGGTTCTTCGGAAACTGCTCCAAATAATCCTCTACTTCCGATATCTCCGCTTCGGGATATTGCCCATAAATCGCCGACTCCATCATGTGCCGGAAATCCCCCGGAATCCGCAGGTAAAAGTGGCTCTCTCCCGCCCGCCCAATGAGCTCGAACGACATCCATGGCTCTTCCATGCCTTTCCAATATTTTCTGAACGCGGAAAGGCCGTAGGAATACGGCGCGTGGGCGGCGGCGAAAATCTGTTCCATCGCCTTTGGGGTCTTGAGGACATTCTTTGGCACCTTGATTTCGAGAAACTTCCAGTTCATCCGCTTCAAGAAACGGACGTGCAGGTACAGCTTCCAGGACTCCCAAAAAATAACCGCCGCGATCGCCGGCAGCACGATCCACCAGACCGCGTTCCATGCGGCCGCGATGCTTTGGAGGAGGATGTTCAGTTGGGAAGAAGCGATATCCATGGAGATTTGTCATCCCGGCGAAGGCCGGGATCCATGCTTCCAATCTTCAATTTTGAAAGCGTGGATTCCCGCCTGCGCGGGAATGACACAAAATAAAGCTACGCCTCACGGACGCGATACCTCCCGTCAGGAAGGCGCTCAAACAAGCTCTTGTTCTGCAGATTGATGACAATCGTGTTCGGCTTGAACATGCGCTGCTTCGTGACCTGGCTCACGACTTCGCGCGGCGCCAAGGGACCCTTTTCCTTCAGCACTTTCGCGATGACCTCGCGCGCGATGCCCGGCTCGTAGCCATCCTCGCGCAAGCCGTACATGCCGCGGCCGACGAGCACGAAGCGCTCATCCTTGATCAATTCGTTGTGCACCGTGGGGCCGAGCGCCTTCTGGCCGTCGAAACCGACTTTATTGATGTGCTCCGCAATGTCCATGAAATGGAGCGGCTCACTTTTCTTTTTGAGCACGAGATAGATCTTATCGCGCACCGTCTTCGGATTGACCTCCGGCCATTCCTGCAGGCCGACGTCACCGTACGGGTTCGCACCAATCAGTTTTGAAAGTCCGAGGTAATTTTCCACGACCGGGTTCACGACCGTTTTTATTTTCGAATAGTTCGCCAATTCGGTTTTGTAATTTCCCGAGAAAACACTCTCGCGCTGGGCTTTTAGCATGCCTACCCAGCCGTCAACGAACGCTTTCGCCGCCTTGAACTCCTTTTCGCCGCCGCAATACAACGGGGCGAATTCCTCATCCTCGCGGCGCGCCTGAAAAGCGCCAGTCGCCTCGGCGAGGAAATCCAAATGCGTTTCGCGGATGCCTTTCGCGAATGCGCCCGCGTATTCCGCGACATCTGCCTTTCCGGCGATGCCGCCCTTGCCCTCAATATATTTCATGACCTTCGCAAGCAGCGCATCCGCCTCTTCGTTCTTTGCCAAATTCACCTTCGCGAGCGCCATGCCGGCATTCTCGATTTGCCGGATGCGTTCACGCGTCACGTGCAGGCGGTCGCCGATTGCCGCGAGCGTCTCGCCTTCACCGGTTCCCTCAAGGCCGAAACGCGCAGTCAATACCTCCTGCTGGCGAGGGTTAAGGTTTGTCAAAGCCGAACCGATGATCTTGGTGATGGTCATGGCAATGGTTGATAATGGTTTATTTTGTTTTTTTGATTATACACTATACCTAAATAGTTTGCAAGGGTATTCCAAATGAGCAAATAGCCCCTAAAACCGCTGAATTTATGATGTAAATGATACCATATATAAAAATTAGAGTCAAGCATCCGCAAGAGGGGCATTATTTGATATAATCAATACATTGTTTCATGATCACTCTCCCGCTGATTTTGAGCGCAATATTGGGATTCACGATTACCGAACTCATTTCCGGCCGGTTAGAAGGACACCGGCCTAAAATCGGAAATTCTATCCGAATAAAGGTAAAAGAGTACACGTTTCACGTGCACCACTGGCTTTACGCCAGCGCCGCATTGATTGTGCTCCCCTCGTCCACCGAACATAAAACCATCATCGAAGCGTTCCTTGTGGGGGTCATCATCCAGGGGCTGACGTACAAGGATTTCTACAAGGTGATATATAAGGAGGAAGGGACGATGCTTTAAAAAAACGGGACTGCGCGAGGCAGCCCCTTTTCAATTGAATTGGACCATGGAGGTGATGCGCAAATTTAAAACTTCACTGTTAGCGGACTGCCGAGACCCGTCACGTAATCGTACCGCTTCCGCGCATTGCAATAATATTGGCACGTGCCATTCGAGCCGCTCGTGATGTCGCGGAAGAATTTCAGCGTGCCGGACGATGCCTTGTCAACGTAGAATTTATTGAGCGAGGCCGTGAGTCCGAGCGCTTGTATCGCCGCCCACTGCGGAGCACCGGCGCTCGTGCCGCCGACCGTGTACCAGCCGTTCTTCGACGTGCCGGTCGTCTTGTAGACCGGGTATCCCGACTGCGGATCGGCATTGTATGAAACGTCAGGAATCGCGCGCATGCCGTTCGCTTTGGGAATATTGTATGTCTTTTGGTAGCTCGGCTGGGTTTCGTAAGCCGAAACGCCTCCGCCGCTGCCCGACCACGCAAGTTCCGAAGTCAGCGTCCCGCTCGCCGTAAGCTGAAGCGTCGTGCCGCCGACGCCGACCACGTTCGGCGACGACGCCGGCCAGCTCGCGCCCGTGCCGTCGTCTCCCGACGAGGCGAAGAACGCCGCGCCGTATTTGCTCACGAAATGCGTGTCGTATGAAAGCTCGTCGGAAAATTCCGCGCCGCCCCAGCTCATCGAGACCGCCACGGCATCCTTCCGCTTGGCGGCATAATCCACCGCCGCGAGCAGGTTCGCGCCGCTTGGCGTCTTCGCCTCCACTAACAGAATCTTTGCCTTTGGCGCGATTGCGTGCGCCCATTCGACGTCAAGCGAGGTCTCAAGCGCCCAACCACTGTCGGATTTCGTCGAGCTTGCCATGATGTGCTTCTCGAAGCAGCCGCTCTTTGTGGTGCATGCCGGCAAGCCGTACGCGGCATCAAAAGTGCCGAGGTCGGCTTCGATCGTCGCGTCGTCGTACGCGTCAATGATTGCGATCGTCCCGCTGCCGCCCGACGCCGGCAGATTATAAACTTTCTTTATCTGGCTCGGCGTGACTCCCGCAGGCGCTTTTTGCGCGGAAAACCTGATATGCAAAGGCGGCTTGCCATTGAAATCAGAAAACCGGTATGCCGCACCGGCCGTCCCCGAAAAAGCCAATGCTCCCGAAATGATGAGCGCGAACCCACCCGCGAGCATGGCGTTTATTAATTTGTTTTTCTTGATTTTTTTCATCATGCAGACAATTGTACGCCCGCGAGATGAAGAAAAGATAAAGAAATTATGAAAAAAAGATTAAAAGAATTTGCGCCGCCGGATCACGCAATCCGCCAATAAAAAACGACCCAAGCGCTTATTTGCTAATTCGTTTGAATTAGCAAATAAGGATTTGGTGTTGTTTTCTTTGGAAAAACCACTACAATTCAGAAGAATTGGGGAGGAGTGGCCGAGTGGTCGAAAGCGCCGCAGGAACTCGTCCGAAAAAATCTAATTTTCGGACGAGTTCCTGGGCAAAGCGGAGGGTTGGCAGAGTGGTCTAACGCGCCGCACTCGAAATGCGGTTGGGGAGAAATCCCCTCACAGGTTCGAATCCTGTACCCTCCGCTTCGCAAAGAATCAACGTAGCCCGCCTCTTGGGGCGGGACAAATGCGGTATGCTCGAAAGGGCTTCGTGAGTTCGAATCTCACCTCCTCCGCAGAGTGAGAAATTTTCTCGACAAAGCGAATAATTGCATTGTATTTACTAGGTACGCAGGAGTTCGAACCTTCTGAACTTCCCTTTCTACCCGTTCTTTGCGTTCTGCTATGATTTTCCACGGTAAATTCAGATCAAAGCTCAATACTTGACCTTTGAGTATGAAGTTCGAACCGATCGACAAAAGGATTGCCCGTTTCTCTTTCGGGCTGCCATCGTCGAATTTTGCCCGCGCATAGCACGCGAATCTGAAGGTCTCCTCCGACAGCTCGATAAGCTCGGCTTCTTTTTCGTCGGTGGTCGCCATATCGTTTTCAAGCACCGCCTTCTCTTTTTCCAGTTTCATCTTTGCCGTCCGGTATTCGTTATCAGAGATCAAGCTACCATCGCTGTTCGCAGGAGAGGTGTATTTCAAAAACATCCCTTCGAGCTGCTTCGCAATCTCGGATATTCTTTTTGATTTTTGGCTGGCCGACTCCTCGTGCTGACGCTCCTGATTTTTGCGCGGCTCATTCACGAACCGGATCGCCCAATCCTTATACGCCTCGGAGATTTGGAATTTCCGGAGAATGAAATCAATCTGCTCTTCGAGCTTTTTCTCCTCGATGAACTTCTCCGGGCAATGCTTGTCTTTTCGCTTCGTGCAATGGTAATACACATAGCGGCAGGAGGTGCCATTCTTGTACCGTTTCCACTTCTCCTCGGCCGTGATCGCCGCGCCGCAGTTGCCGCAGGTCATGATGCCCGTATACGCGAACTCGTGTGTCTGGAGCTTCGGCTTCCCGGCATAGCGCCCTAATCGCTTCTGTACCTCGTTGAATTCTTCCTCTGTTACCATCGGCGTGTGCTTCCCTTTGAACCAGTTGCCGGAACCCTTCGGGTACTCAAACCAGCCGTAATAGAAAGGACTGGTCAAGATGCGGTACATCATGGAAAGCGCGAGGGGCTTCGCCGCGATGCGCTTGCTGTCGCGCGTCCTGAATTTCCATTTGTCGGTCGCTATGGCGTGAATTTCGGAAACGCTGTGCGTCCCCTTGAGCATCATCGCCCACATCTGCTTCACTTGGTTGAAGCGGTCCGGATCGGGAATGATCTCGTTCGCGCCTTTCTCGCGCGTGATGCTATTCAAGTAGCCGAGCGGCGCCCGCGAGGGATACCATCCCATTTCGAGCTTTGTTTTGAGCCCGCGCTTCACATTATTGCTCAAATCGCGGATGTACTGGTTCGCGATGCCGAATTCAAGAGACGACAGCAAAGAATTGTCTTCGGGATAATAATCTTTCTCTTGCGTTTTGATATGCAAGATTTCTTTGCGCTGGAGCATCCCGATGATCCGTCCGGCTTCGTCGGGATTGCGGGCCAAGCGGTCGAGCTTCCAGCAGATGATGCCGTGCGCGTCGCCGCGCTTGATCGCTGCCATCATCTCGGCGAACACCGGGCGGGCGTCCGGCGCTTTCGCCGAATGAGACTCGCGGAAAATATTGATAATATTCAAATTGAAACGGGCGGCGAGCTCTGTTAAGGTCTTCTCTTGGGAATCCAAGCTCAAGACTTGCCGGTCTTCGTCCTTCGCTCGATTTTCTTGCGTAGACGAAATAGCGCAGTTCTTTATCCGTATACTTCATGGTCATCTTGGTTGCCATTATAGCGGTTTTTTCAGATTTGTGAGCCCCCCCGTCTTTTCATTCAAGGAAAATTTCTTTTCCATGATTTCTTTATATGATTTAAGATATATGACTTTGTAGGTCATTTTTTACCGGGTTGGGGTGTAAATTTTGCCCTTGTTGCCCAGTAATTTTTACACGGTTCGGCTTCACCCAAATCCCTGCGTCGAGCAGCGTGTACCCGTTCGAGCTCCGGCCCTTCGATCGGCTTATTTCGATGATATGGTACTGCTCAAGCGACCGGAGCGATGCAAAGACCGTTTTCGGGCTCTTGATGCCCGACTCCTGCATGATCTTCGCCACGGAGGGATAACAGACTTGCGTCCGGGCGTTCGCGAATTTGCAAAGCACGGCATACACCGCAAGCGCGCTCAACGGCAGCACCTCGCCGTAGCGTTCGGAAAAATATTCGTTGTCGATCCACAAGCGCGTTTTCTTGTTCCGTGGGCGGACGGGCAGCGCGATTTTATCGCGCCGCTCGTCCATCTGTTTTTTGAACCTATCGAGGTAATGTCCGTCAAAGAGGTTGTTCATGGTCGTCATTGCCATATTTTCCGCCTGCGCCTTGGTGATGGGGCGATAGATCACATCGAAGAGCGTCAGGAGGGCGATGGCTTTCGGCATCGCCTCCTCGTCCGTGATCTCCGTCCCGTATTCGGACTTCCAGATCCGTTTGAATTCCGCCAGGCTTCAGGCGAAACCATCCTAGTGGCGGTAGATCCGCGTTTTAAAGACCTTCAGCTGGTTGAAGTAGCTTTGCGGCTCGATGAGAAGCTCGCCGCGCCAAAAGCGGTTCACAATGTCTTGGAGCTTTTCGGACTTCGCGAAGATGAAATTCATCCGCTCGCCGTCCGACTGCTGCATCGCTTCGATCGCAATCCCCAAAACTGAAATAGCCGTCGCAAGGGCGAGGTCCGAGGTGCGGAAAAAGAAATTCGTATCATCGTACATTGGCATTGGTGGTCTTTTTTTCGTTCGACCTTTGTACGATGGTGGCGAAATTCACCCGAACGGATACAGGGAATGAAAAGCCCCTGATTTTTCAGGGGCTTCCTAAAGCACGATATTCACCGGAGGCGGGGTATTATTCACCCGCGCTATCCTGCTCTTTCAGCCAATCCCGCGTTTGCTCGTCCGTATCGTTCACGAGGGGCGCTTGATCGGCGTAGTAGGAGCGGATTTCGGCGGAGAGCGGATCGGCAACATCCGTCGCCGTCTCCGTTTCCTGCATCATGAGTTTCATTTTGATGCGGTATGAATTTTTGTAGCCATACGCATGAAACGGATCGTAATCGATCCGGAAATATGACTTGAGCGTTTTTGAAAGCAGCTCTTTCTGCTTCTTGTAGCGGGGATCGATCTCTCCCTTGTTATTCCTGAACGAAATCTCGCCATGGAGCTTTGCCAAGACAAACAGGAATTTCCATTGCTCGTTGGGGCGCGGCGCTTTCCCGCGATTGTCCGCGAAGCCCATATCGGCGTAGCTCGCGTGGCGCTCGAACTGCCCGGCGCGAATGATGACATTTTCATCGCCAATGAATTGGAGCGAGATGTTCTGCCACGGCGTGCCTGCGGGGAGCATATCCTCAAATTTCGCCTCAACAGGGCTTAGGGCTTTCGCAAGCGTGAAGTAGCCCAAGATGCCTTCTTCGGTCAAAGGAACGCTGTAGCGGTAAACGATCGCGAAGAAGGCGAGGAGCTGCTCGTGATACGGTACGGTGATCGCGCCGAACTGGAGATAGCTTTGGATGAGATCCGACGCTTCGAGGCGCATGGCAATCCACGCCATCGCAGCGAAGGCGATCGAGGCGTAAAAATATTTGGACCGCAAAACGGCGAGATAATAGTCCGCTGCCCGGTAATTGAATGATTGTATCGTCATGGTCATTGGTGCGCGCATTACTGCGAGTTAGCAGACTTCCCCAGTTAAAATGAAGGGAAGTTCCGGGTCGCTCGGCCGCTTGGCGACACGGTCTGTTCCCTTCATTTTACAGCGGCGCGTCAAGGAGAGTCCAAAGCCTATGTGTTGATAACTTCGCAAATATATATGGTTATTGCGTTTTTTCGAGGGTCTCCGAGATGTAGACGATATGCTCCTTTCGGGTGCTGATCCGTTCCTTGCGATGCCGTCCGTCCTTGTACTCGACAAGGCAGATGAAGGAAACCGACCCGTCCGGCTTCTCTTCGATTCTTCCGCCCGCATGGCGCGGTTCGCCCCCAAGAGGCAAATCCACGTTTCTCCTTTGTTGTTTTTGATCATGTTTTTATAGCGATAAAAAATGACGATGCCGACCTTTGGGGTCATGGACATCGTCATCAATAAAATAATTATACCTCAAAACGCCGCTCGTGTGAGGCGCGGCTTTCAATCTGCGATCCCTATCGGCTAGGCTATAACCACCGTTTCCCAATCCGGACGGCGCGGGCGCGGGCAGTACCCTAAAAACAAAATAATGAAAACAATAACCCAAGAGGAATATCAGCGGAAAATCGCTGACACTCAAAACGCCCAAGAAATCAGCACTTTCGTGAAGGAATATACGATCGGCGAGGCGAAATGCTAAAAAAACACGGGCGGTCGTCCCAGGAAGTTCGTCGATCTTCCCACGCCATCCTCCAATGAAAGCTGGAAGGAGTTTGCGGGCAACGACCTCGAAGAGAAGGTCATCGCCCTCTACGCAAAAGGTCTCACGACGCGCGACATCATGAATTACGTGAAGGAGCATCATCATACCGAAATCTCACAGGCGACGATCTCGAACATCACGGACAAGGTGTATCCGCTCATCAAGGAATGGCAGGCGCGTCCGCTCGCCTCGGTCTACGCCTTCGTCTATCTCGACGGCCTGCGGTTCAAGGTGCGCGATGGCGGCAAGATCGTGAACAAGTGCGCGTACATCGCGCTCGGCATCAGCAGCCAGGGGCAAAAAGAGGTTCTCGGCATCTGGATCGCCGAGACGGAGAGCGCGAAGTTCTGGATGGGCATCCTGAACGAGCTCAAGAACCGCGGCGTCGATGATGTTCTCATCGCATGCGTCGACGGCCTGCGGGGATTTTCGGAAGCGATCAAGGCAATCTATCCCGACGCCGAGATCCAGCAGTGCATCGTGCATCAGATACGGCATACGGTAAAATTCATGCCCAACAAGGATCGCGAGCTATTCTGCGAGGACCTCAAGACGATTTATGCCGCGCCGACCGAGGAGGCCGGACATGATGCGTTGGAGAAGGTAAAGGAGAAATGGCCGCGCTACCAGCCGTACCTCAAGAGCTGGGAGGACAAGTGGAGCGAGCTCGCCCCGTTCTTCGCGTATCCCGAAGCAATCCGCAATGCGATGTACACGACGAACGCGATCGAGTCATTAAATCACTCGATTCAGGAAGGTGACGAAGACCACGACCGTCTTCCCGCACGACGAGTCGCTGGAGAAGCTCCTCTGGCTCGCGCAGGACGATATCGCGAAGAAATGGATCAAGCCGAACCGCAATTGGGGCGATACAATCACCCAGCTTGCGATCCTTTACCCCGAAAAGCTTGAACTCTAATAGAAACCTAAAATAAACGCTGTTCGCACGCAGTGCCGTCCGGAGGGGAAATGGCGATATCCAAACTTTGGATATTGACAAATTAGATGGACGATTTAGTATATGACTAAGTCCGTTCAGACTAAGGAATACGCCTATTTCGTCGAGCGCCTGAGGAAAGCACGCCTCGAAGCTGGGCTATCCCAAGATCAAGTGGCAAAGAAGATCCATCGCCCGCAATCCCATATTTCAAACATCGAATCGGGGCAGCAGCGGGTGGATGTGGTTGAGCTCCAGCGGTTTGCGAAGCTCTACGGGAAGGGCATCGGATATTTCATAAAATAATCATCCATGAGCATACTCGTCGTAATTCTTCTGATAATAATAGCGTACATACTTTGGCGTATTTATCGACAGCGGGAAGATGAAAAAGAGCAGATCGCCAATGAGAAGCTTGATGCTGAATACGAGCGGAAAAAGAAAGAGAAATTTAAAGATTATCCTCATTTATACAAAAATATTGAATCAAGCTGGATTGAAGTATTTTCTTCGCACGCTAACAATGGCATACCCCTTCTAAAAATAGCTTTTCTGCTATATCTCCACGAATCAACGAAAATAGATCTTTCTCCCGGATCGTTTAATTGGGACACATTTTGGGATTTTACGGAAGAATTATTGGAACACCTCGAAAAATTTCATGAAGGCTCCGCTCTCGAACATGAAATTGCAATTTGCACTTATTGGCAGTTAGCGGCCGGGGCATTAGGAGAACTCATAGAGAAAAGTCCGAATAAGGAGATGCACTCATCGGGTCGTCCAAGTGCGGAGATTGAAGAAGGGAAATTGGCAGTAGAGCCATACACCGACATTTCAAAGATCGCCTCTTGGTTTCCTAAAAAAGCTAATCATCCAGTCGAAGAAATTTCTTTTACTGACGATAAAGGCAAGTTTCCTAGAGAATCAAAAGGGTCGGCCTATATTCACGAGAAATTAAAGACTCTAGGGCTTTAAAATATAGAAATGGCAAACGACGATGGTTTGCGGGAACGGGTGCTGAAGAAAAAGGCTGCCGTACAGCATGCAATACAGTTTGACGCTGAAAAAAGAGAACAATTCGAAAAACACTATCGGGAATATTTAGATCGCCTTATCACCGCATCCGGCATTTTTGCCGGAGTAACGGGGGCTTTGCTTGCAAGCTCCATTATGCAGGTAAAAATTCTTACCGAGATAGGGCTATTGTTTCAAGTGCTTTGTGTTATTTTTGTTTTTTACGCCTTCAAGAGCGGTTTAGTACTTTCGGGAAAGTTAATCAGATACGTTATGGGAATAGATAAAACATTTAGCGATTTTCATTATAAATTGACGACTTTTTTAAGGGGCGACATTGATGCTGATGCCCTCAAAACGGAATGGGATAAATTTGACAGTGATTATCCACAAGTGAGGGATAATGCAACATTTTCCGAAATCGAAAAAGAGGAAGAAAAATCATTCAGTAAATTGGACTCGCCTTGGCACGAAATGAATATAGCTTTTTGGTTATTTGCGTTGGGGCTGGGAATGGTTTTGCTCTCTGTTATATTTCCGTATTTTTTAAAATAAACAAATTCTATAAAAATGAGCACGAATGAGGGCGAGAGCGTTCTTACGAAAAAACATGAAATAAAGCCAAGCCAAGCCAGAAAAATTTGGGCTGTCCTTTTTGGGATAATCGGCTTAATACTACTGATTTTTAACCAATCCGGTGATTATTCGGCTGTCGCATTATTTATTGTGTTGTCCTTGTTACTTTTTCTTTGGCCATCCATCGTAGTATGGCTGAAAAAGACCGGAATCATCCGACCGCCGCGAGCGTTTGCCTCGCCGGGAGAAAAAGCCGCGCATACGAAAGAGCGTGAGCGTAAATTTTTCATCAAAGTGGGCAAATTTGCTCGACCGCTTATTATTATCGGCATTATAATATGGGCGTTCAGCACGATACCCAACATTGGGAATGTACCGATTTCGCAGCTGACGCTTGCGGATATCGCCGGGCTCATTTTCCATATCATTATTGGGGTCGCTTCCATTTTTTGGCTTTTCAAAGGATCGGAGGAAGAATTTTATGAAGGATGGGGTTGTTTTGGGGTACTTGTTGTTGCTGGTGCCATCGTCGCATATTTTTATTTCCAAAATCACCCATGACAAACGCTTTAATCGTCCTTATTGTCGCTCTTGCCTTCCTATTGATCGGTTTCCTTTGGGGCAAAGGGAAGCAGCGCGAGGAATCTTTCAAGGAAACAAAGCGGGCTATCGAGGGACAGCGGGCCACCATCAAAGGGAAAGTTGCCGAGAACGTTACCCCGCTTCTTCCCGATTTCGAGAAGCAGTTCCCAAACCTGAATATTACCGACGCGCGATTCATCGGGGAACCGATTGATTACCTCTTTTCGAGGGGATGAGCGAAGGGAAAATTAACAAAGTCCTTTTTCTTGAGGTGAAGTCGGGAAAGCGCCCCCGTCTCAACGATCACGAAGATTCCTTGAAGGCAGTCGTTGATGATGCCGAAAAGAGGGGCGCGAATATCGGATGGCGGGAATATGATGTTTTAAAATAAGTCCGAACATCCTCTACTACCCCCCGCCCATTGGTGCGGTGTCGATTTGGGAAAAATGGCGGGAAAAAGGTTATAATCTGACAGATATGATCCAAGTAAGCGGCTTGACCAAAAAATACGGCGATTTTACGGCGGTGGACAACGTCTCGTTCACGGTGAACGACGGCGAGGTGTACGCCTTTCTCGGGCCGAACGGCGCGGGCAAGACCACTACCGTGAAGATGCTCACGACGCTGCTCCATCCCAACGCGGGAACCGTCAAGCTCGAAGGCATTGATCCGGTGCGCGAACCGGAGCTCGCACGCCGGCAGTTCGGCATTGTGTTCCAGGATCCGAGCTTGGACGACGACCTGACCGCTTGGGAAAACATGGATTTGCACGGGGTGCTTTACGACGTGCCGGACGATGCGCGGAAGAAGGGATGCGAGGAGTTGCTGAAGTTCGTTGACCTGTGGGACCGCAAGGACAGCTTGGTCAAGGAATTTTCTGGCGGCATGAAGCGGCGGCTCGAAATCGCGCGCGGGCTTTTGCATGAGCCAAAGATTCTCTTCCTCGACGAGCCGACGACGGGCCTCGATCCGCAAACGAGAAACCTCATGTGGGACCGCCTGCAGGACCTCAACAAGACCAAGGGCATGACGATTTTCCTCACGACCCACTATATGGAAGAAGCCGACCGGATGGCGAACCGCATAGCCATCATGGACGAGGGCAAGATCGTCGCCACTGGGACGCCGGACGAATTGAAGAAGCAGACGAACACCGAATTCCTCGAAGACGCGTTCCTCGCGCTCACGGGCAAGACCATCCGCGACGAAGGCGCTGGTTCCGCCGATAAGGCGAGAACCATGGGCCGCCGAATGGGAAGAAGGTAAAGAATAGGGTATGGGGTTTAGGGTATGGGGTATAGGGTGCGAAACTCTTAACCCTAGACCCTATACCCTATACCCCAGACCCTAGACCCTATGAAAAAAATCTATTATCTTTGGCTTCGGCAGATCAAAAAATATGTGCGCTCGCGGGCGCGCATGATCGGCACGCTCGCCCAGCCGATCATCTTCCTCGTCATGTTCGGCTATGGCTTCGGCGGCGCTTTCGGCTCTGGCGGCGGCAACTATCTCGACTACCTCGCACCAGGCATCATCGGCATGAGCATCATTTTTACCGCCATTTTCACCGGCATCGAGGTGATTTGGGACCGCCAGTTCGGGTTCCTAAAGGAAACGCTCGTCGCCCCGATGTCGCGCACCGACGTCATGATCGGCAGGACGGTGGGCGGCGCGACGGTCGCAACCATCCAGGGCATCATCGTGCTGCTTATATCCACCTTTTTCGGTTTCCATCCGACAAGCTGGTTCGCAATCATTCCCGCGATATTCTTCATGTTCCTGATCGCGCTCATTTTCTCTTCCATCGGCACCATCATCGGCTCGTTCCTCGACGATATGCAGGCTTTTTCGCTCATCATGAATTTTTTGGTCATGCCGCTTTTCTTCCTTTCCGGCGCGCTTTTCGAGCTGCAGGGACTGCCGAGCTGGCTCACGTTCATCTCCCGCATTGACCCCTTGACCTACGGCGTTGACGCCCTGCGCGTTTTACTCGCGAACATCGGCCACCACGATTTGGGGCTGGGGACGGACACGCTCGTCCTCGTGGGGATGGCGCTGCTGTTCTCGTTGCTCGGCGGCTACTTCTTCGAAAAAATTCAAGTTTGACCCAGTATGTTGTATAATGCGAAGGTTCCTTCCTTCAATCCCTTCAAAGATCCCATAATTCCATGAAAAAGTTTTTCATCATCCATCTCCAACTCGTTGCCGTCATCGTTGTCGTGCTCGCCGCCGCCGGCGCGGTTTGGTACGTCGCCTCGAATACGGAACCGACGCTCGGTTCTTACGCCATCGCGCAGGGAAACGTCGCCGGGGCGCTCGACGAGCCGGGGACGGTGGCTGCGGAGAGCAAAGCGGGCATTTCTTTCCAGGAAGCGGGCCAGATTGCGCGCGTGTACGTGAATGAAGGGGACGCGGTCGGCGTCGGGACGCCGCTCGCGGATTTGGACAGCGCGTCTTTTGAAGCGGGCGTGGAGCAGGCGAACGCGGCGCTTGCGGCGGCGCAGGCGAAGCTCGATGCGCTGCAGACGGGCGCCGCGCCGCAGGCGATCGCGGTGTCAGAGACCGCGCTCGCGTCGGCGGAACAGTCGCTCGCGAACAGTTATACGGGAATTCCCAATACTTTGAACGATGCCTACGCCAAAGCGAACGATGCGGTGCGCGCGGAGCTCGCCGCATTCTTCTCATCGCCGGAAGGGAACAGTCCGCAGCTTACCTTTAGTGTGAGTGATTCGCAGCTGGTCAATAGTATCCAGAGTTCGCGGATTTCCGCGAGCGCCGACCTTGATGCATGGCAGGCAGTTCTCGCAAGCACAACCGCAAGCTCCCCGAACGCAATTTTTGATTCTGCGCTCCAAAACGCCGTTGGTTATCTTTCGCCGATCCAAAACCTCATGAACGATGCGCTTTCGGCGCTTACCGACGAGACCGGATTGCCGGCAACGGCCGTCGCGGCATATAAAATTTCGGCGACGGCGGGATTGAATGAAGTGAACGCGGCGGTCACGGAGATCACCGCCGCCGGGCAAACGATCGCTTCCGAAAAAGCGGCGGTCGCGCAGGCGCAGGCGGGATTGAACCTTACGGCGGCGAGCTCGACGACGCAGGCGATCCAGCAGCAGCAGGCTGCGGTCGCGCAGGCGCAAGCAGCGGTCGCCGCCGCGCAGGTCGCCTTGGACAACGCTTCGCTCGTCGCGCCATTCCCCGGCACGGTGCAGGATCTCACCGCGCAGGTCGGGCAGGTGGTTTCGCCCGGCGTCCCGGTGCTCTCGCTTGTGAACAATAACGGGCTGAAGGTCCAAACGTACGTTTCCGAGGGCGACGTTGCGAAACTCAAAGTGGGCGATGCGGCAACGGTGACCTTGGACGCGTTCGGCACCGGCACGACGTTCCCGGCGACGGTCACGGCGATTGACAGCACAGAAACGCAGGTGAACGGCACGCCGTCGTATCTTGTCACGATCCATTTCACGGAACCCGAGCCGCAGGTGAAGGACGGCATGACGGGCAACGTCCACATCGTCCTCGCCGAAGAGAACGGCGTGATCGCCGTGCCGAGCCGGCTTGTGCTGAACGACGGCAATGAAAATTTCGTGCTCGTGAAGACCGCGAGCGGCATTGAGCGACGGCAAGTAGAGATCGGCATCGTCGGCGGCGGCATGACGGAAATCATATCGGGGATCAATGAGAGCGACACGCTCGCGAATTTCTAATTTTTAAAAAATGGACGAACAAACTTTAAAAACAGGGTTGGCATCATCAAGGGCGAATCGCCGTGTGATTATCGCTTCCTTCATCGCCTGCGTTGCCATCATCGGCGGGGTATATTGGTACGTCTCGTCGAAGACGGTCTATATTGACCTGTCGGCCGTCCAGGCGCCGGTCATCGATTTGGCTCCGGCGAATTCCGGCCAGTTGCAGGCGGTCTTCGTGAACGTCGGCGACGTGGTGACGGCAAACCAGCCCATCGCCCGCGTCGGGGACGAGGTCGTCGAATCGCAAACGAGCGGCGAGATAGTTTCGGTTGACGAGAACATCGGCGAGTTCGAGAACGCCATGACTGGGCAGGCGGTCGTCGCGACGATGATAGACCCGACCCAGCTCCGCGTCGTCGGGCGCTTGGACGAGGACAAGGGATTGGCGGACGTGAAGGTGGGCGACGTGGCAAAATTCACCGTGGACGCGTTCGGTTCGAAGGAATACTACGGCGTCGTTGACGAGATAGGCCAGATCTCGCAAGGGGACACGACGTCGAACATTTTCAGCCAGCGCCCGACGGACCAGTTCAACATTTACGTCCGCTTCGATCCCACGAGGTATCCCGAGCTCAAAGACGGCATGTCCGCGCGCATTTGGGTCTACGTAGAATAATGTAAAAAAAAGTGTCCGCGAAAAAAGAAGTCCGTTCCGGCAAACTCGTCTTCGCGCAAGCCAGAACGGGCTTCTTTTTTTTTCTAATCGCCAATCGCTCTCTGGCTAATCGCTCGTCTCCTGTTCCAGCTCCGCTTCGATGAAAATATCCAAGTCCCCCATCAAAACATCATCCACTCTCGGGGTTTCGATTTCCGTCCGGTGATCCTTCACGAGCTGATACGGGTTCAAAACGTACGAGCGGATCTGGTTGCCCCACTCGGGCTTCACTTTTGTGCGCAGTTTGGCCACCTCGTCCACTTTTTCCTTTTCCATCAGCTGGAAGAGCTTCGCCTTCAATAATTTCAGCGCGTACTCGCGGTTCTGCTGCTGGCTGCGCTGCGCGCGGGAACTCACGGCAAGCCCCGTCGGCAGATGGACCACGCGCACGGCCGTCTCCACCTTATTTACGTTCTGCCCGCCCGGCCCGCCCGCCCTTGAAAATTCAAACTTCAAATCTTTTTCGGGAATCTGGAGCTTCGATTCCTCGATTGCCGGCAGATCGGGAATCGCCTCGACGAGCGCGAACGACGTGTGCCGCGCCTTTTTCGCGTCAAAGGGAGATATGCGCACCAAACGGTGCACGCCGGATTCTTTTTTCAGATAGCCATACGCATGATCGCCATGGATCTCGATCGTCCGTGAACGGGGGTTGTCGTCTACGACGCGCAATTTCCACCCACGCCGTTTTGTGTAATTTTCATACATCACGCCGAGCATCCGCGCCCAATCCTCCGCGTCCTCGCCGCCAGCACCTGGATAGATGCCGAGCACCGCCGCCTGCCCGTCGTACGGTCCCGCGAAAAGCTGTGCCAATTCGAATTCCTTGAATTTCTTCTTAAGCTCGTGGAATCCGTCCTCGTCGTATTTTTTTTCGAGCTTGGCGATGCCGTCTTCCACGGTACGATAACGCGTTTCGAGATCCGAAAGCTCGCCATGCTCGCGGATTTTCCGGTCGGCCTCTTCGCGGTTCGTCCAAAATTCCGGCACCGACATTTCCAACTCCAGTTCCTTTATTCGATTTTCTTTTGAAGCCAAGTCAAAGCCGCCCGGCCAATCGCCGGGCTTCCGCCGCCAGCTGCTCGAGGTTTTCGATTTCCTTCATTGCTTTAATTTTTCTTTCTGTTCGAATTCTTTTATATAACTCCTGACCAAGGGATCGTCCGGCGTCGCATTCGGATATTGTTTTTTCACCAAAGCGAATGCTTTTCCAAAATACGGGCTTTTCTTTTCGCTTTTCAAATTGCCGTGCTCGTCATGAACATTGCCTTCTTTGTCCACCAAATTTCCTTCTTTGTCCCTTTCTAAAAATACCGGTGGATTTGCTGGCTCCTCAAACATATTTTGAGTCCGAAAATCCAGTGGCATGATTTCATCATAAATCAAAGTCGGACGACGCTCAATACTGCTTGAACTCAAGATCGAATTGAGCCGATGAGTGGAATCGGACCACCGTCTTGGCTTTACGAAAGCCTTGCTCTGCCATTGAGCTACATCGGCAGCACATGAAATCTAGCAGAAAACGATTCACGATTCAAGGTTCACGATTTATGAAGGTCATTCCTGAATCATAAATCATGAATCATGAATCAATTCTCTTATTATCCGTTTCGTCTCCGCCGGGCCCTTGACCGCCATGCAATCAATACCGGTCCGTTTCGCCGCTTCGTCGTTGCCGCCGCGGTAGAGCGCGTCGCCGACGAAAAGCATTCTGCTGATCGGGATTTTCAACGTTTTTTTGATCTGCCGCACGCCATACGCCTTGTCAATGCCGGGCTTCGTCACGTCCACCGAGGTATAGCCGCCCTCGTGCTCGAACTCGGGCAGGCGCTTGCGGAGCGCGCGGATGAGCCGCGGCCGGATGTCGGATCCTTTGTTCCATTTTTTCTTGAGCGCCTCGCCGCGCTTCACGCCAAGTTTCTTCACCACATCCTGCCCGAGCGCCGAAAATGTGATCTGGCTGCCTCGATCTTCGATAACTTTGCCGTAGGTCTTCGGCGGCGTGACATATTTGATTTCTTTGAACGCCTCGCGGAACGCGCGCATAACCTGTTTTTTTTCACGCTTCGAAAGCCCCTTGGCGTAGATTTTTTTCCATCCGCTGCGATAGCGGTAAAACGAGGTCGAGGTGGTCGGGAAAAGAAAGAGGTTTTTCAAAAGCCCTTTGGCGGGGTGGAAATGCTCCAAAAATTGCCGCTGGAACTGGCCGTAGCTGCCACCGCCGATGACCGCCACTTTTTTTACCGCCAGCAGCCGTGCGAGCAATTTCGCCACATCCTTTTGCAAATTCGCCTTGCTCGGCGTGAGCGTGCCGTCCAGGTCGAAAACGATGAGGTCTTTCGCGCGGCAGGACGCCGGGATGTTTTCCATGTATTCATTTTAGCAGATAAATGGCAAAAGCGACGAATCCGGAACGGGAAATCCGACATTCGGCGTCGACAATCTAGACATCGAATGTCGGATTTCCCGTTCCGGATTCGTCATTCCTACCTGTTTCCTTTCGTGTTAAAATGAATTTGCAATGGCACGGAACGGAAAGAAAAAAAGGAACGGCAATGGCAGGAATGACGCGCCGCAAGGAAAGCAGCCCGATTCGCGCCTGCATCCGGATACGAAAAAAAGCGTCTGGGCAATCGGTTTTTTCTGCGTCGCGGTGATTTTGACGCTCGCAGGATTCCAAACCGCCGGTCCCGCGGGAGCCGCAATTTATCAAGGCCTCTACGCCCTGCTCGGTTGGGGCTACTTTATTTTGCCGGCGACGCTCGTTTTCGCCGCGGCGGTCTTCATCTTCTCGGAACGGCGGCGATTTGTCGGTATGACGCTCGTCGGCGGCGGCTTATTGATATTGTCCGTTTTGGCCTTGATTGAGCTTGCCGAACCGACGAAAGGCGGCTGGCTCGGACTTGTGTTCGGCTCGCTGCGGATCCCGTTCGGCAACATCGCCGCAACCGTCATCAACTGCTTCATCTTAATCGTCTCCATCCTCGTCACGGCGAACGTGCCGTTGAGATTGCGATGGCCGGCGAAAGATGCGAATGACGAGGACAAAAATCAAGAGCTCGTGGTTACCGGTGCTGAAGCTGAAGATAAAGCGCAAATGGCAAAGGGCAAAGGGCAGGAAAAAACAAAAAAAGAACCGCTGAAGGAAGTTGATGTCGCAGAGCCGGATATGGATTTGAAGCCGAGGAAAACAAAGCCGACGACGTTCGCGAATTACACGCCGCCGCCACTTTCGCTCCTTTCAACCGAAAGTTCCAAACCAACGACCGGCGATCTGTTGGCGAACGCGAATATTATCAAGCGCACACTCGAGAGCTTTGGCATCGCGGTTGAGATGGGCGAAATCAACGTCGGCCCGGCCGTCACGCGCTATACCCTGAAGCCGGCGGAGGGCGTGAAGCTTTCCCGCATCACGGCGCTGAATCCCGACCTCGCACTCTCGCTCGCCGCGCATCCCATCCGCATCGAAGCGCCGATTCCTGGAAGGTCCCTCGTCGGCATTGAAGTCCCAAACAAGGCGGCCGCTTTGGTGCGCCTCGGCAGTTTGATGAACTATCCGGAATTCCAAAAGACCGGCTTGCTCGGTTTTGTCTTGGGTCGCGACGTTTCCGGCGAACCGGTTTTCACGAGCATCGAAAAGATGCCGCACATGCTGATTGCAGGCGCGACCGGTTCGGGAAAATCAATCATGATCCATTCGCTTCTCATATCATTGCTTTATAAAAATTCACCGCAAACATTGAAACTTATCCTGATTGATCCGAAACGCGTCGAGCTTTCCGTCTATGAAGGCATCCCGCATCTCGTGCAGCCCCGTCATCACCGAAAACAAGAAAGCTGCGGGCGTGTTCCGTTGGGCGATTGCCGAAATGGAGCGACGCTACGAGACGCTCCAAAAATCCGGGAGCCGCGACATCAAGAGCTACAACGCGAGCCATGCCGACGAGCCGCTGCCGTTCATCCTTATCGCCATTGATGAGCTCGCCGACCTTATGTCTTCTTTCGGCCGCGAGATTGAAGGTTCGGTTGTCCGCTTGGCACAGATGGCGCGCGCGACCGGCATCCACTTGCTGCTCGCCACCCAGCGCCCGTCGGTCGAGGTCATCACGGGACTCATCAAGGCGAACATCACCTCGCGCGTGGCGTTCCAGGTCGCAAGCCAGATCGATTCGCGCACCATTCTCGACACGCCCGGCGCGGAGAAACTTTTGGGCCACGGCGACCTACTTTTCCTGTCGGCTGAAATTTCCAAACCCAAGCGCATCCAAGGCGCGTTTATCACGGAGGATGAGATCAAGAAAGTCACAAACTTCATCCGCGAGAACAACAAAGAGGAAACCGAAGCGGCGGAAGCCGAACAGGTTGCGTTCGAGCCGGTAAACGGAAATGGGAAAAACATGGCCGCGCCCGCAGTTTCCGGCGCGCAAAGTTTTGATGAGTTTATGAACAACGACGAAGCAAACGGCGATGATGACGATCTTTTGGAGGAAGCGCTGGCGGTAGTGCTCGAAGCGAAAAAAGCATCAGCATCTTTATTGCAGCGCCGCCTGAAAGTCGGCTACGCAAGAGCCGCGCGGTTATTGGACATCATGGAGTCCCAAGATTTCATCGGTCCCGGAGAAGGAGCAAAGCCGAGAGACGTGAATGAGGAAAAAATTGAGCAGCGCTTGGCGTAGAAGGCGGTCTTCAAATCTCCAAAGAAGACCGCCTTAGCAATACGAATGGTTGAGTACAGGCACATA
>CAVUWW010000048.1:0-20094 GCA_963745135.1 uncultured bacterium
ATGTTTACGCTTAAACTAGAGTACGTATTGCTTTTTTCTTGGTTTCCATGGTCATACGGCCACGGTAACCGAATTATGAGCTACCCGTAAGATTACGGTAACCTTTTTTATGAGCTACAACGCTCGATTGACTTATTTCTGGCCATCGGCTATACTTTACGGGTAAGTCGAATAGTAAGGCATATAACCCCGGAAGGGGGTTTTTGTTGGAAAACATAACTAGGGTATGGGGTGCCGGGTATAGGGTATCGTGAAATGCCCTAAAACCCATGTCCCAAACCCCAGAATTTATGAAAAAAATAAAACTGTTTGCTGTTTCTGCTATTTTGCTCGTTTCTTACGCAGTGCCGGTGTTCGTCGCAAAGGCGGGAGCGGATCCCTTGCTCCCGGCGTTGACCCTTGCCGCCAATCCGGCGGACATCCTCTATCTCCGCGTAACGGCTTACGCAAGCACCCCGGACGAGACGGATGATACGCCGTTCATCACGGCAAACGGAACCGAGGTGCGCGACGGCATTGTGGCGACGAATATCCTGCCCTTCGGCACGGAAGTTATGATTCCGGCGCTTTTCGGCAACAAGGTCTTCACGGTTGAGGACCGCATGGCTCCCAAAAAGAAGAATGCGATGGATATTTGGATGCCAAGCAAGGCAAAGGCGCTCTACTTCGGGGCGAATTACGCAAACGTGATGGTGTTGGGGAACGCGACGGCGACGGTGTTGGTGGCAGAGAAGTGAGAATATGGATCCCGGGCCAAGCCCGGGATGACAGGACAAAAAAAACGGCATGAGCGCCGTTTTTTTGTCCTGTCAATTCACTGTCACATTTATTTTTCCCGAATTCCCCGGAATGCTCCACACCCACGCCGGCCAGACGGAAATACTGCCATCCTGCAGCTGCGGCAACGCCGAAATCGCCGTGCGCGCATCGTTCACGCTCTCGCCTTCGATGCTTGTTTTGAAATCGTCCGTTGAGAACGCCGGCTCGAGCGTACCTTGCGCTGAAACCGAGAATGAAACAATGCCCTTCGTGAAGTCCGGCTTCACGCCGCTGTAGCTCAATGTCGGCGATCCCGCGCTCCAAGTCGAGCTCGCCTCGGTCGCCTGCGCAAGCGTGAGCAAATATTGCTTGAACGCGGCCTCGTCGAAGCCAATCGCCTGCAGGGTCGCCTCGCCGAAGACGCTGAAATTGCCGTCCTGGTCGGTCGAGGTGTTCACTGTGAGCTTTGTGATCGCCACGTTCGTCGCGCCGTCGAGAATTTTAAAATTGCTCGGATACGTGTTCGCGAGGCCGGTCTGCAAGCTTGCCTGCAAAACCGCCGTCATTTTTGCTTTCGCGCTTGTGATATCGGCCGCGGTCGGCACGGCTTTCATGCCGACGAATCCGCCGGAGGTGCCGCCGAGAAGCGCGCCGTAAAAGCCGTCATATTTCGGCGTGCCTTGAAATCCTGGAACAGTGAGTTTTGAAACGGCGCCGACATTGTAATCGGAACCCGCCTTGTCGGCAATGACGGTGGTTGTCATTGACGACGGCACGATTTGGCCATCCGTCACCTGCGCGCCAGGAACCGTCACTCCGCTCGCGAGCCGGAAGATTTTGCCGTCCGGCGTCACGAAGCGGGTTGTCGCGACAAGCTGTTGCGCCGCCGAACTGTAAGCATTGTAGATGGTCAAAGTCCCCTGTGCCTTGACGGAAACATTTTGGTTCCCCGACGCCGGATAGGATTGCGTCGTGTCCTTCGGCATTGTAAAGAGCTGCGCCGGGATCACGTTGTTCGTGCCATTGATGTTCGAAGCCGACTTGTCAGCCGTAAACGAGCCCTGGTATTGCCACGGCGTTTTCTTGAAATTGATGGTGATGTCCGCGTGGCCGAAAATCGCCGTCACGCCGTAAAGGATGGCGATGAGCGCGATAATGACGCCTGCAATGATGCCGAACCGCTTGCTGAAAAAGCGCCGCGGCTCCTTTTCGGACGCCTCCGGGACATCTTCCAACTTCCGTTCCTTGAAAAAGCGCTCGGTGCTCATCAAAAACGTCTCTTTCTCCGCTTGCGCCGCGGCTTTCTGCTTATTAATGCCATCATCGGGCCCTTCATCCGGCTCTTCCGCCTCATCACCCGCCTCCACGCTCAATTTGACCGCTTTTTTGGCCGTCCGCTTGCCCGAACGCGCCGCTGGCTCTTCGCTGTCCTCTTCGTCCGCCTCCGCCTCGTGCGGCCTAACTTGGATGATGTCCGAAAGCTGCCTCGCCCTCCCAAGTTTTGCTTATCAAAATTTGGGAGGGTAAGCGCCGGTTCGGACTCAATTCCTGCGCCCTTCGCGAACCCGGCGATCTCTCCGTCCGGCGATTCCACAAAAACCTTCTTGCCGGCCATTTCCGTCTCGCTCTTTAACAAATGGAAATTGCGCGCCGATTTCCCAAGCGGCGACCCCTTCGGAACCACGACGAGCACCTCCTTGGACGGCTCGTCCAGCACGCGATCAATGATCTCCGCGATGCCCTCGTCTTTTTTGGCTATGATTTTCTTTATCATCATTAAAATTATAACATATCGTTATTCGCGGGTTGATGAGCATGGCAGCGTTTATGGGCATACGAATTTACGAATCGGTACGAATATACGAATGGGAAATTCAATCTCTTATTCGTACATTCGTAAAAGTTCGTATATTCGTATGCCTCTACTCCGCCAGCCAGTGCAGCCGCCGCCGCAGCTTTTTGTTTATTTCCGAATTGTCCTTCTCAAAATACGCCTCAAAAAACGGCGCAAGATTGCGGGAAATCGCCGAGATTGGAATTTTCATCTTTTCCGCATCAACCTCGAAATCGAACTTCTGGAGGATTTCCTCAAGCGGCGGATGCTCGAATATTGCACCATGATGCCGGTGCGGCAGTGGAAAAGGCAGCGCAAACCGTGCATCCACATATACACAGCCAGAGATCTTGGCGCGCTCGACCTCTTTCAAGAGCCGCTCCGTTGCGGGCTCCAAAATCTTCTTGAACTGCCGCATTACGCTCTCCGACATCTTCCCTTTCGAATAGGATCTGTACAAATCCTCCGCGACTGCCCGGCTCACGCTGAACGCCGCAGCGATGTCGGCAAAGAGCGAATCGAAGTCCCAATCGAGCGTCTCCCGATAGAGCACCGGATAAGCGCTGTGCGCAGTCTTTTGCGCCGGCTTTTGGAAAATGAACAGGGAGGTTCCCTGTCCCCTATCCCCTGTCCCTTGTCCCTTGCTTGCCAGTAAATTCACCGGCAGCGGGCGGACGTGCGAAAGCAGCCGCAGGTGCACCTGTGGCGATTCGGCGAAATAAAATCCTTCCGGCGAGCTGAAGAAATCCTTTAAGCTCTCGAAAATCCCGCGGCTCGTGAAGGTGAGTTCGAGAAGGAATGAAATTTTCTTGCCGCTGCGCCCCACGGCGTCCGCCACCGGCTTTCCGTCCACCGCCACGTGTTCCACTTTCGAGCCGACGAGAATGGTGCTTAATTCATCAGCGCCCAATCGCTTTGCCGCCTCGCTCCGGCAGCCGCTGAAGATGCGCTTCATCTCCTGCGCAATCGAGTCGTCGAGTTCAATCAGCGTGATTTTTCCCTTCTCCCGATTTCCCCCGCGATCAAGCTCGACCGGAATCGGGATTGTCGTCGCAACCGAAGGGTCGGCAATCGCGATCACTCTCCGGCGCGACTTGAAAATATTCTTCCCTTCCCAGCGCTTCTCCGAAATCCGCCGCGCCGGCGATTTCACCAATTTCTTCAAATCAACATCCTCGACAAATTTTTCGAAAACCAAATTCCGGTCTTCGTCCGCGCTTAAAAACAATCCATTCGCACCGTTCGGCAGGATTTCCAGAATCAAGAATTTTTCGTGCGGCTTGAGGAAATCGAGTTTCATATAGTTCCATTTTAGCACTCTCGATGGAAGAAAAACAAAAAAACGCCGCAGGCCAGGAGACCGAACAGCGCCATTGAAATCCAGGCCGCGCTACCTATCCCACCGCCTTTAGGAAAGAAGGATTGCGAAAAAGTTCAATTAATTGATAGTTCCCCTCACCCCCGAATTCCCGCGCCCGCTGGCTCCTCTGTGTTTTTTCAATTACCGAACAGCGCTCCCGCAGCCGTATTCACCGTGAACTTCGCGTTCGCGAGCGTGGGGTCGCTGAACGCGCCGTGGGCGGTGTCGGCCGCCGTGCCCCAGAACCTCACCGCCGCCTGCGTCGAGACGTTTCCGGTGTTCATGTTGAAAACCCACCGGTAATGATGGCTGGGCAAAAGTTGAACCGCCGACGAATCGAATGTGAACACCGGATTGCCTTGGCAGCCGGTGTACCCTTGAATCAGGCCATCGTTCGAGGCGAGATACAATGGGCTGCCATCGGTCGAGGTGCTTTCCAAATCGTACAGATCCAACGTGCACCAGTTGTATTCCGGATACCGGCTGCCCGACGAGAGGTCTGTGGTAAAAACTCCGATGGAGTGCAGCACAACGCCGCCGGCAGGCGTCGTGCTCGCGGGAAGCACAAAATCCTGGCTCGCCGAACTCACCGAGTTTCCCAAAATATACGGCACGAAGCCCGGCGGAAAATTCCACGTCTCAACGATGGGCGCGGAAATATTCCCAAAATCATCTATCGCCCGGACGCCCACGACATATGAATTCCCGAAAACGAGAATTATGCTCGTCGCCAAGCTGTTCCCCATCGGCTGCCATTTTGAATCATCGAGCGAGGTCGAAGTCGAAACGTTAAATTGATAGGTGAGCAAATTCGTCGTCGTGTCCGGGTCAACCGAAGCCGGCCATGAAATGCCGAGATCCAAGCCAAATTGGTCGAACGAGAACGACAAGCTGGCGGGCGGAAACGGCGGCGTTGATGGCGGATAATTCGGGATCATAATCGCGGAAATATATGGATAGAACGGATAATCGTGGCGGACGATGCCGGTGCCGTTGATGAACTCGTCCCACATCGCGGTGCCGGTCGCAACCGTTCCTTTCAAAATGACGCTGTGGTTCTGCAACTGCTCGTACGTCGCGAGCCGGTAATATTTGTTCGGCTGGAGCGGAATGTTGAGTCCGCCGATCGTCACGGCGGCAAGCGAGCTCGTGAATGGCGCACCGCCGGAAATCGTGAAAGTCTGATTCAACGCCGTGTAGCCAGGATCAAGAAATTCCTGAAGCCACAAATATGCAGGAAACTGCGGATAGCGGTCGGTGTTCACATATCCTTCTAACGTGAGCGATCTGACAGTGCCGTAAAATCCCGTGCCGAGGTCGTACCAATTGTCGTCGTACCAGCTGCCGACGGATTCGTCGCCATCGTACGGCTGGATGGCAGCGAACCAATTCGGAATAGGAACCGTGGCCGTCGCGGCGGCAAAAACACTTCCCGAGGCGTCAGCCGCTTGAAAACCAAAATCAAGATCCTGGCCGTAGTCGGACGATGCGACGGCCAAGGAAAATGTGGCCGATGCGGTCAACCCGGTTGGCGAAGACGAATCGGCGGAATCAAGGTCAAAAATCCCGTATTGGATGCTCCCTGATGAAACACCATCCACGGGTTGCCACGCGAAATCCACCGCAAGCGTGCTTGAATTGAATGACGCAGTGAAATTCTCCTGCAATGCCTGCCCATCGGAACTTGTCGAGGCGGTTTGCGGCGAACTCGTCGAATCAGCCGGCGGCGAGCTGCTTGATTCTGTCTGCGTCGAGCTTGCCTGCCCCGAGCCGGCTTGCGGTGAGCTTGTCGAATCCGCCGAGGTGCTCGAATCCGTCCCTGTTGAACTTGACTCGCTCTCCGGCGAGCTTGTCCCAGACGCAACCGAAGCCACGCTTGAAATTTGCGGCGAAGGAGATGAAGGCAAAATCGCAATGGCTATCCCGGAACCGCCGACAGGAACAATGGGGACGCCACCGCCGGAACTGGAACCGCTGACGGAACTGGAACCGAAGCCGGAGCTTGAGCCGGAACTGGAATCCAATCCTGAAGATAATTTCCCTATCGACGCGCCCAACACCGCGCCTTGAGAAACGTTGTCGCCGGCGGAATCATCTGGACCATTGTCCGACAGGTACCATCCCCCTTCCTGTATGCCCGTGTATCCGGAAATCGGCTCGGGATTTTGAGGTGTAAAGCTACCATCAAGATTTTTATCATAGAGCGCAAAATGGAGGTGCGTGCCGGGGTGGTCGCCGCAGGCCGTGCCCGCGACGAGGCCGGTGTCGCCGATTTTGCCGAGCACCGTCCCATGCTTCACGGCATCGCCGGCACTGACCGCGATGCTGCCTTGAATAAGGTGCGCGTACCGGCCGACGACATTCCCGCCCGATTCGACTAAAACCTGCGTGCCATAGCCGCCGTTGTAGCCGGCTTCGTCCACAATCCACGCCGTGCCCGCCACGGCAGCAACCGCCGGTTTGCCGTACGCGTCGCATCCGTCCTGCGTAAAGTCGATCGCGTAGGCATCCTTGTTGATATGCGTCGGCGGCGAGTTGTAGCCCTGCGTCACGACGAAGCTTTCGCCTTTCGCGTACGGCAGCTTCGCGTCCAATCCGGCTTGCGCGAAGGAAATCGGCACGGCGAAAAACGTGCAAATCGAAAGCAAAATGACGGGAAAGATAAAGCGGTTCATTTTGAGATGATGGTGAAGTTTTCAAGAACGGTTCCGAGTGAATTTAGGCAGTCATCTTTCCCGGTTACTTGTCCCTTGCCACTAGTTACTATTCCGGATGGAGTGATTTCATACACCAACCCGTCGCCCGCGACATACGCAATCGTGCTCGACGCGCCGTTCATCGAACCGACCCACGTAATTGCATCCCGGCCCGAAACCTGCGACGGGCTCTGTGATATTTCCGCAATGTCAGCCGTCGGATCCTGGCGAAGATACGCCGTCAGCCAATCGCCAAGCATGAGATCTGACTGATTCAGCAAAGCTGAAATCTCAACTTTGCATTCCGGTTGGGTGCCGGCTTTCGGATCATAATCCGGATACAATGCCAACCCGGTCCCGCCGCTATCTTCGACATACCAGCTCATCGGAATGACCAGGCGGTAATGCGCCGCATTGTTTTGGACCATGCGTTCGCTGCTGGACGCATCGCTCGGCAGCGAAGTTCCGTTTTCCGACTGGACGCCGCCCGCCTCGTATGGCAATGCCCGCAAGCCAAAGAACCAGAACAGGACAATTGCGACCGCAATCACGGCCGCTAGCCAGATGAAATAAGAAAAATTGTTTTTAAACATGGATTTTTGTTTTGTTGTGTTGTGTCATCCCAACCGACGAGCCGGAATCTATTATTCACGGGAGGCATGGGACAAGATTCACGGGATAAGCGAATTTGAGTTGAAAAAATTAATATAGCTCATTGTTATCTATGAATCCTGTCCGATGCCTCCCGCGCCATTCGGTCATCCTGAGCGGTAGCGAAGGATCCTTTCTGAAAGAATCAAGGGATTCTTCGCTGCCGATCAGGATGACACGTAATTTCGGATCAATTCAAACTGAAATCCTCCGCGTTATTGTCCGTGTCAACCAGCGAAGCACCCGCCGATTTCCTCTGTAGGATCTGATTGGCAGCCGGGTTCGTCGGATAGGGCGACCCCTCGACATATTGGTTCTGCCCGTTCCCCCACGCAACGGCATCGACCGTGCCGCCGTTCGCGTCAAAGAGCGCAACGCTATTGTCCGCCGACAATGTCTCCGAGCTGGAATCGTCCGCGCCGATGGACTGCGCGAACCCCCCAGAGGAATTCGCCCACGTGAGATATCCTCCGGCGGCGATCGAAGTCCCTTTCGGAAATTCCCTCAATGAATAATCCGCACCGGTGCTGGATTTTTTGTGCAGCTTCCAGCCGCCCATATCCACCGCACCCGCCGTCGGGTTGTAGATTTTCACGAAATCGTTCGCACTCGACGCGCCCGCGATCTGGACTTGCGCGATGAGCAGATGCCCCGCCGCAGCCGACGGCGCGGAAGCGGCGTTGCCCGAATCAGATGACGGCGCAGGAACGGCATTGTCCGGAGTTGACGAATCCGAAGCCGCCGGAATTGGCGCGGCGGAATTCGCTTCGGCCAACAATTCGCTTTCCGCATCGTCGAGCCCCGACTCGAAATCCGCGTTCACGGAAACCATGCCGCCCACGGTGAGCGCGCACTTTGATGGGCCGGAGCAGCCGCCCGACCAGCCCGCGAACGCCGCGTTCTTGCCCGGCGTAGCGGTGAGCGTGAGCGCGGTCCCGGCGACGAATTCAGCAGAACAATCCGCGCTGCCAGAGATGAGCGCTGCCGAATTGCACGAGATGCCGGATGGATTGCTTGTGACGGCGCCTATGCCGTCGCCTTGGAGCGCAACGCTCACCATATATTTTGCAAGCCCGCTTGAATTCTCGGCCTTTGGCGTCCCGCCGGGCGCGACGCTCGTCTGGAAATAGCCATCGGATTTCCGCTCCATGGTCTGCTTCGTCGCATTGTCCCCGGCTGGCCAGCCCTTCGAGGCGTCAACAAAATCCGAAACGCCGCAATTTGAATCGAAGGCCGCCAACATGTCGCCAGAATTTGATAAGGCGCCCGAATATGCCTTATCAGCCGTCACGCCATTCACAGAATTCCCATCGCGCGACAAAAGGTAAAATCCTCCTGGCGGAATCGAATCGCCCGCGCCGAAAAATATTTTTATGTTCCCGGCGGAATCGCCGACTTGCCAGCCATTCAAATTCACAACACTCCCGGAAATATTTTTCAGCTCGATCCACTCCTCATTGCTCGCTTTCGACGCAGTTTCGCCCGCAGCCACCGGCGAACCCATCCACGCAATTTCATTCAAGACGATCGCCCCCGGTGAAACCTGTTCACTCGGCAACGGGCACTGCGCGGGAACGATATCTTTCGGCACAGAACCGCCGGCTTGCGATTCGGTTCCGCTCGACGCAATTTGAAGCGGGTCAGTCATCAATGAGGACGAGGGAAAATCGTCCGCCTGCGCCGCGGCATCCGATATCGCGGACGATGCCTGCGAGGAAACCGCACCGCCTGCGGTGAGCGAAGTCGCCCCGCACGCGCCGGAAGCCGGAGCCAATTTCGCCGCCAGGTCCGCAAGCGAAGCGTTGCTTTGCTCCAAAAGAACCGCCAGATTCGCCAAATCCTCGCGCTCGGTGCTCCAGCATGCCGTGATAACCGGTTTTGCGGCATTTTTCTCAGCAACTGCGCTCGAACCGCTCGAATTCGCGAGTGCGACCGGCGTCACGCCGTCATTGCCGCCCTGTCCCGACCCTTGCGTCGGGGCGCCGAAAACCTCGCCCCATGATTTCACGATCATCGCCGAGCCGCTTGCCAAGAGTTCGCTGCCTGTTTGCGTAGTTAACGCCCATCCGGCGCCGATGACAGCCAAAGCGACAATCGCCGCGAAGCCAAGTGTTTTCAACAAAATTTTCGTCATGCACCCATCCTAACAAAACCGATATGAAATTTAGATAAAGAAAAGATAAAGATTTTTTAATGAAATTTGAGGTTTGGGCAGGAAACATAAGGGTTTTTTGATTTTTGGCAATAAAAAACTCCCGATTTTCGGGAGTTTTCTTTTAGGAAATCTCCGCGATTTTCTCGCGCGATTTCTGACCGCTTACGATTTTCACGCGCGACCCGGGGATTTTGAAATATTCGGCCAGTGCCTTTTCGATGGCGCAGTTCGCTTTGCCTTCAATTGCGGGTTCTTTTACGGCAACTACGAAATAATTTTCTCCCATTCGTATATTCGTACCGATTCGTATATTCGTATGCCCTTCGAACAATCCATCACCGCCGATTTTCTTGACATAAGCCGCTTTCGCGCCGGGCTTGGCTTTGACGAAGATTTTCATCGAAAAAAGAACTGCATACCGTCCCAATCCTTTCAAAAAATCCATGACAGTCTAATAATAGCAAAAAGATCCGTTTCTGGATCTTTTTGCGGGTTCAACCCAGTACTGATACCCGGCTTGCCACCCGTAATTCCATGATAGCAGGTTGATTGTTTTTGTCAAATAAAAAAATTCAGCCCCGCGCAGCGGTGGAAGTGAGGGGAATCGAACCCCCTGAACCCGGGTGGCAAGCCGGGTTCAGCCACCAGGCCACCCCCACCGCGTTTTCATTGTATAACTGAAATAAAATCTATTCGGCGGAATCAAAAAATCCTTTCATTAAAATTTAATGTTGGACTGCGATTTTCGTAATTTGACAAAAAGAACTTTATTTTCCCGCTACTTTCTAATTCGCGCGAATTAGAAAGTAGTCATTTAACTTTCGGAGCATGGATCCCGGCTTCCCGCCGGGATGACAGAAATATTTTATTCTTTCTTTTCCCCCTCCTGCGCCGGGCCTTCTTCCTTTGGCGGATTCTCCTTGTTTTCCGGCTGCTGGTACGCGGCTTGGCCAATTTTTTGGATCTCGCTCGACAGCGCCGTTTGTGCCGACTGGATTGCCGCCACATCCTCGCCATCCTTCACTTTTTTAAGATCCTCGATCTTGCCGTGCACACCCGTTTGCACATCTTGCGGGACTTTATCCCCAGCATCACGCAACGCTTTCTCGGAAACGTAAACCAGCGACTCCGCCTGGTTGCGCGCCTCGACGAGATCCTTTTTCTTCGCGTCCTCTGCGGCGTGCTCTGCCGCCTCTTTCTTCAGGCGCTCGATTTCGTCCTTCGCGAGATTCGTGGACGCTTGGATTTTCACCGACTGCGTCTTGCCGCTTGCCTTGTCCTTTGCGGAAACATTCAGGATGCCGTTCGCGTCAATGTCGAATGTCACTTCGATCTGTGGAACACCGCGCGGCGACGGCGGGATGCCGTCCAGAATAAATTTCGCCAAAGATTTATTGTCCGCCGCCATCGGGCGCTCGCCCTGTAAGACATGTACCTCGACCGACGTTTGGTTGTCAGCCGCCGTCGAGAAGACCTGCGTCTTCGCTGTCGGCACGGTCGTGTTCTTCGGAATCATCGGCGTCGCCACGCTGCCGTAGGTCTCAATCGAAAACGTGAGCGGCGTCACATCAAGCAGTAAAATATCCTTCACTTCGCCCTCGGTCTTCCGCCCCTCTGCCTTCGCAGCCAGAATCTCCCCCTGCACGCCCGCGCCCATCGCGACCACCTCGTCGGGATTGATGCCCTGGTGCGGATCCTTCCCTCCAAAAAGTTTTTTGACCGCCTCCACCATCGCGGGCATCCGCGTCTGGCCGCCGACAAGCAATACTTCGTTGATATCCCCCAGCTTGAATCCCGCGCCTTTCGGCGGCGCCGCCGTCACGGTGTCCCGCGTGAGCTGGATGGAGCGCTCAATATATTCCGCGACAAGCGACTCGAGCTTCGCCCGCGTCATCTTCATCAAAAAATGCTTCGGCCCGTCGACACCAGAAGAAATGTATGGAATATTGATCTCCGTCTCCATCGCCGTCGAGAGCTCGTGCTTCGCCTTTTCCGCCGCCTCCTTCAGGCGCTGGAGCGCGAGCGGATCCTTCGAAATGTCTATGCCCTCCTGTTTTTTATATTCCACGACGAGATATTCCTGAATTTTCTTATCAAAATCGTCGCCGCCCAAGTGCGTGTCGCCGCCCGTCGCCCGCACCTCGACGGTCTGCGCCTTCGTTTCCGGATCGATGCTCATCTCGAGCACCGAGACGTCGAACGTGCCGCCGCCGAAATCGTACACGACGATCTTCTGGTCAGCCTTGTCTTTTGCCCGATCGAGGCCATACGCAAAAGCCGCCGCCGTCGGCTCGTTCAAAATGCGATCCACCTTGAGGCCGGCAATCTCGCCCGCGTTCTTCGTCGCCTGCCGCTGGGAGTCGTCGAAATACGCCGGCACCGTGATTACCGCCTCATCCACCTTTTCGCCCAGCCGCGCCTCGGCATCCGCTTTCAGCTTGCGTAAAATTTCCGCCGAAATGGCTTCCGGCGAAAACCACTGCTCGCCCATCTTTACCTCCACGCCGCCGGTCGCGCTCGCTTTCATCTCATACGGAAGCCACGCCTTGTCGCGCTGCACCTCGGGGTCGTTGAATTTCCGGCCCATCAGGCGCTTGACCGAAAAAATCGTGTTTTTCGGGTTCGTGACCGACTGCCGCTTGGCGAGCAATCCGACAAGCCGTTCGCCGGACTTTGAGACCGCGACAATCGAGGGCGTCGTGCGGTTTCCTTCCGCGTTCTCGAGCACTTGGATTTCGCCGTTCTTCATGACCGCAACCGCGGAGTTTGTGGTGCCGAGATCGATTCCTATGATTTTTGCCATGATATTTTGTTATTGGTTATTTGTTATTTGTTATTGCGACTTTTGTGTCATTCCCGTAAAAGCAAATATTTATGTTTAGGTTTTTTCTCCATTTTCTAAATAGACGGCTGAATCGTTTTTTATCGGTAAAATTTTTGAAATCCTTTTTCTCAGTCTATTGCTTGTTATAGCGAGAAAATCATCAATTTTCATAAATTTATATTCATCAAGCTCTTTCTTTTCGATTACGATATTTTTTATTTCGTTATCCGGTATCTCACCGCAATAAAACAGGAACTGCACGCTTTCCGGTTTCGTTTTGCCTCCCTTCTCAAGGTCAAAAGCAGAAGTGTAATCAACGCATAAAAATGAAGCAGCTTTGATTTTTAAGCCAACCTCCTCTTGAACTTCCCGCAAGCACGCTTGCTTCGGCGATTCCGCCGGGCAAAGTCCAATGGTTTTTATAATTTGGCTTAACCGCCAAAATTTCGCCGTGATTGTTGAAAATCAAAGCCCCGGCACCCATTCTCTTCCTTGCTACGGTTTTATAAAAATCATCCATAATTTTTGGAAGCGTGGATTCCCGCCCACCCTCCTCCTCTGAAAGGCTACGGCGGGCACGGCGCGGGAATGACAGAAATTTTTGACTTTTCTATTTTCCCTCCATAATTTCTTAATCGCTAATCATACCCTCGGCCTTTCATGGAATACGACTATCGTCCGCAGGCCGTCTTCGTCAAATTTCTCGATCCGCCAATGCGGAAAGTCGGCCCTTAAAAGCTGTTTTATGAACTTTTTTTCCTCAATTGGCGCTTCACCGTAGTATGAAACCGCAAGGCAATCGTCCTCGCCGTGACAGTGGTTGGTTGTTTCAAGTCCCTTGAAAAGTCCGGAATTTTTTAGTTCTTGCAAAATTTCTTCTTGCATTTTTTCTGGTGGCTATTGGCTAGTGGCCATACCCTTCGACACAATCACCCGCGCCGCCCTCAATATCTTATCATGCAGCCGATATCCTGGCTCTATCTCCTCGACGATTGTTCCTGGCGGCTTATCGGACTCGATTTCCGTCATCGCTTCGGCGACCGCCGGATCGAACGGGTCTCCGGGATGGATCACGACCTTCTCCAATCCCCGCTTTTTCAAGATGTCCTCGATCTGCGAGCGAATCAGATATACTCCTTTCTCGACCGGTCCTGCTTTCTCGAGCGACCGCAGGCCGAGGTCAAAATTGTCGAGCACCGTGATGAGATCCTTAATCATCTCCTCGTTCCCATACTGCGCCACCTCCTGCAAACGGTTCATCTCGTCCTTCTTATAATTGATGAAGTCCGCCTTCGCACGCTGCCAGCCGGCGAGGTAGTCGTCGCGCTGGCATTTGATTTCTTCAAGCTCGGCGTTTGGGGCTTGATCCTGATTTTTATTTTGATTTCTGATTTTCTTCGTCCATATTTTTTCTGTTATTCCGGCCCCCGAGCCGGAATCCAGATTTTATGATTTTGAACCTGGATCCCGGGTCAAGCCCGGGATGACACGCTTAAAATTATAAACTTCTGAAAACGCGTATCACCTTCCTATAATCCATCCGCTTCGGCCCGATGGCAAAGATGGAAACCTGCGCCCCATTAATATTATATATCTCTCCCACCGCCGACAAGCTCTCGCTCCTCGTCACCGGGCTTTTCTTGCCGATGAAGACCTGCGGCGAAGCTCGCCCCGAGGCGCTCGAGAGGTCGTTCAATTTTTTCGACGCGCCAGGCAGCCGCTCGTCCATCTCCTCGAAATCGCGGATGACCGACCGGATTTCATCGCGATCCTGCCAATCTAAATTGCTAACCAATCCTTCAAGGCCGGTTTTGTAAACCGTGTCCCGCGCGAGGTCTGCGGCGATGCTCAAGATGCCAAGCTGGGCGGAAAATTCGTTCAAGAGATCCGGCCATGCGCCGTGGCGGAATGAGTTTTGAAGGTTCCCTTCGCCGCGAAGGGAACCTTCTGACTCTAAGATCCGCTCCGCAAAAAATTCATATCCGGCGTCCGTCGGCACGCGCCCCGCCGAATGGTACGGCTGGCCGAGGTAGCCGGCGTCTTCGAGCGCGTCAAGCTCCAGCCGGATCATCGCCGGCTTGATGCCGAAATCATATTCTTTGTACAAGCGGCCGGAACTGACCGGTTGGCCGGCGTTGATGAAGCTTTGGATCGCGGCTTCGAGAATGCTGGCTGATCGGAAAGTCATTAATGCCAATTATATCCTTTGGCAATCAAGTGTCAAGATTGCCAATCCACCCGATACAATCAAATAATGTATAATTAAACTTATGGAGATCAAGAAAAAATGAATCCATCCGCTGGATTGACGTGACCCGCCCTTCACTGAAAGACCTCGACTGGCTTGAGAAGGAATTCAGCCTGCATCCGATCATCGTTGGCGAGCTGAAAGGCCCATCGGCGCGCGCCCGGGTGGAATCATACAAAAATTATTTGTATTTCATCTATTACTTTCCGCTCTACGACGCGAAGGATTCGACCTCGGTGCGGAGCGAGATTGATTTTGTCGTCACAAAGAACGCCGTCGTTACGGTGCATTACGAGCCGCTCGGCGAGGTCTTCAAGGATTTTAGATTTGAAGACTCCCATCGTGGCGATGGGAGTTTTCTGAACTCGCTGCAACTGATGCACGACCTCATCGAGCACCTGATCACGTTCCAGGAACGCCAACTGCGGCACATCCGCGAGAAAGTGGAAGCGGTCAGCAAGGAGATTTTCAAGGGTAGGGAAAAAGAAGTGCTCGAACGCATCACGCACCTCAAACGCGACGTTTCCGAATACCGCATTTCCGTGCGGCTACAGGAGCCGATTTTGAAATCGCTCTATGCGAAGGGCGTCGAATTCTGGGGCGCGGACGCGGAGGTGTACCTGAATAACCTCATTGGCGAGCAACTCAAGATCGTGAACCAAATCCAGGACTACCGAGAAACCATCGCCGACTTTGAAGACACGAACAACCAGCTGATGAACGTGAAAATCAACAACGCCATGAAAACGTTCACCGCGCTCTCGTTCCTCACCTTCCCGTTCGTCCTCGTCGCCGCCGTCTTCAGCATGCGCGTCGCCGACATGCCGCTCATGGACACCCCGCACGCGTTCTGGATCATCGTCGGAGCCATGCTCGCCTGCATGCTCGCGCTCGTGGCGTATTTCAAGAGAAAAGGGTGGTTTTGAAGGGTTGTACGAATGTACGAATAGATACGAAAATACGAATAAGAGACGCTTCCCATTCGTATATTCGTAAAAATTCGTAAATTCGTATGCCTGCTACACCAAATTCTCAAACCCCTCCAGCGCTTCCGCTTTGCCGTGCTCGCGGATTTTTTCGAGCGCTTTCGCTTCGATCTGGCGGATGCGCTCGCGGGTGACGCCGAAGGCGCGGCCGACTTCCTCCAGCGTGTGGCTCACGCCGTCATCGAGGCCGAACCGCATCTTCAAAATCTGTTGTTCACGCTCGCTCAAGTCGATCATAATTTCTTTAATCAGGTCGCGAAGCATCGCGCGCGCGGTGAGCTGCGCCGGCGTCGGGATTTTTCTCGTCTTGAATGAAGTCTGACAAAGTGGAATCCTCCTCGTCGCCAATCGGCGTCTCAATGGAAAGCACTTCCTGCGAGATTTTTTGGATGTGGCGCACCTTATCAACGTCAATGCCCATTTCGGCGGCGATTTCTTCCGCAAGCGGATCGCGCCCCAGTTCCTGGATCAGCTGGCGCCGCACCTGCGTATACTTCGAAATCGTCTCCACCATGTGCACCGGGATGCGCACCGTGCGCGACTGGTCCGCGAGCGCCCGCGTGATCGCCTGCCGGATCCACCACGTGGCGTAGGTCGAGAATTTGAACCCGCGGCGGTAATCGAACTTTTCGACTGCGCGCGAAAGGCCGATGTTCCCCTCTTGGATCAGGTCAAGGATCGAAAGGTGAGGCGTGCGGTTCACGTAACGTTTCGCAATCGAGACGACGAGCCGCAGGTTCGCCTTCATCAGCCGCTGGCGCGCCTCCTCGTCGCCTTTCTCCGAGCGTTTCGCAAGCTCGCGTTCCTCGTCCTTCGTCAAAAGCGGCGTCTTGCCGATCTCTTTCAAATACATCTGCACCGCATCCGGAACGTCGCCCTCGAACTCGATGATTTTCATCAAATTTTTCCTCCTTGTCTTTTGAAAAATCAATCAGCGCGCTCGTCTCGATGACCTTGATGCCCGCCTTTTCCAAGCGGTCGTAGATCTCGTCCAGCAGCTCCACGTTGTCCTCGATCTTTGGGAAATAATAGAGAATTTCGTTGTCCGTCACGAAACCCCGCGGCCGCCCGCGCTCGATGAGCTCGCATTAATTTCCGCCGCATGCGCCTTGACCGCCTTCTCGAACTTCGAGAGTGGCTTTTGCTTAGCTTTTTCGCCTTTTTTCGGTTTGTTTTTCTTGGAAGGCCTCGAGCTGTGCTTCCTGGCTCTCTTTAATTTGCCGGTTTTAGACCTCATCTTAAAAGTGCTTCCGCCCGCGTTGCGAGCGATTTTGCGTGAACGCAAAGCGGGGCGAGGAGACAATAGCGGTGGCTATGGCTCCGAAGCCCCAACGCAGCGATCACGCAAAATCGCCGCAACCCAAAGGGCTTCGGCCAAACGCCGCCAGGACCTTTGTTGCTGCGGGCTCGCCGCACCTTTCAGGTACGCCTTCGCACTGGCGCCTCGGCCTTGCGGCGTTTGGCTCGAAGCGCGGGCTGGAATCGTTTTTGAGATGGGGGCTAGGCATGGGTTCTTATTGTCATCCCGGCCTCCAAGCCGGGATCCATATTCCATGAATATCCATTATTAATCATTCCGCGGCGATTGGCAAGCGACAATGCCCGAAGACGGTCTTCAAGTCCCAAAGAAGACCGTCTTCGGGCTCTTCGGGCATTGCCATCCCGGTGGCCGCCTCTGTGACCCGCTTCGCCCGGGCGAAGACGAGGCGAGCGAGCCTCGCTCGAAGCGGGAAGGCCGGAATCCACGCTTCCAAAATCTTTTAATTAAAATTTAATGAAATTTTAATGATTATTCGGCAATTTCGCTCCCCCGAAAAAATCATACCGCAAAAGATATGGAATTCAGATAAAAATTTTACGAAGAAAAGATTAAAGGAATCTCGTTCTTCCGGCAATCGCTGAAAGACCGAAATTTGCGCTCAAGATGGCTTATTCATTCGCTAATCCCCGTTCGCCGCCGGCAGATTTTTCAGTTCTTCCAGCGCCGCTTTCAATTCTTCCTCATTCCCTTTAGCTTCGGCGTTCTTGATCGCTTGGGTCACTATTTTGCGACGCTCCTTATAATATTCTTTCGCGAGCTCGGATTTGAGCGCCGCTATTTGCCCGTCGGAAACTTCGTTCGAGGCGCGCAGCGTCACGATGCCAATGATATCATCGAGCGGCAGGTCTTCGCTTTTTCTTTTTCCGCTTTTTAAGATACGCAGAATTTCTTTTTGGTTCGGGTCCAACAGCCCAACACACGAATCGAAAATGGCGAAATCTTCCTTTGCAATCGCCGCGGCGAAGAGCTCCTCGCAGATAAGCTCATGCCGCGAAACCTGTCTCTTGGAAATTTCCTCGGAGCTTGGAGTTTGGAGGTTAGAGGTTAGATTTACCGAATTCGCGCGTTCCGCTTCTTCTTGTAATGTCTTTTCTGGAACCCCGGAACGCTTGGAAAGCTGCCCGAACCAAAATCCCCTTTCCACCGGACTCGCGATATTTTTCAATTTCATCAAAACCGCCCGCAGGCGATGCAATCCATCGCGCGTCGCAAAGATATTTTCCGCCATCCCGAGCTTGCCGAGGGATCCTGTCTGCCCAAGATTTAAATATTTTTCGAAATAAAACTCCGGCGCGGGCACGGCGCTTGCGACGACGCGGCGGATGTTCTCCGGGTCGGCCTGCGCGGCGTCGGCGGCATCCTTGAAATCCTTGAAAGTCGCGACCTTCACGCTGAAGTCCTGCGATTCGGCGAGGTCAATCGCCCGCTCGGCGGCGTCGGAACCGGCAATGTCGTTGTCGAAGCTCACAATTAATTCCTCCGCAAGGCGGTGCACCGAGCGCAAATGGTCGGCGGTGAGCGCCGTGCCGGAACTCGCAATGACATTTTTCACGCCCGACTGCCATGCCATCAGATAATCCATCTGGCCTTCAACGAGGAACGCGGACTTCGCTTCGCGGATGCTGTCCTTGCTTTTCCAAAAACCATAGAGCAGCCGCGATTTTTGGAAAATCGGCGTCTCGGGGCTGTTCACATACTTGCCCGGGACGAACCCGGGGCTGCTCAACGCTTTTTCGAGCTGCGGCAAAATCCTGCCGGTGAAGCCGACGACTTTGCCAAGATGGTTATGGATCGGGAACATGATGCGCCCGCGGAACCGGTCGAGCATGAGGCCGCGCCCGGTCTTAATGGAAAGCCCCGCTTGGATCAGATCCTGCGGCGCGTTGCCGGCGTTCAACAAATACATGGACAAACCTTCCGGCTCGTTCGGCGCCCAGCCGAGCCCGAACTCGTCGATTGTTTCTTTTTTCAAGCCGCGACCCGCCAAATATTGCTCTGCGACCGGCGCCGCCGCGAACGCCCGGCGGAAATAATTTTTCGCCGACTCGTTCAATTCGTAGAGCAGGCCGCTGAACCTGTATTCCGCCGGATTCTCGCGCTTCAACTCCACGCCTGCCTTTTCCGCAAGCATCCGCAATGCCTCGCCGAACTCGATGTTCTCGTACCGCATCACGAAATCAAAAACGCTGCCGCCGATGCCGCACCCAAAACAGTGCCACGACTGGCGGTCGGGCGAGACCATGAACGACGGCGTCTTCTCCTTGTGGAACGGGCAGAGCGCCTTGAAGTTGCGCCCCGCCGGCGTGAGCGTGAGGTAGCCGCGCAAAAATTCGACGATGTCGAGCCGGGACTTCACGAGGTCGACGGTGCTTGATGCCATATCTTTAATCCTTAATCTTTAATCATTAACGGTCAAGGATTAATGATTAAGGATTTTTACCTTACCCGATCCTCAATCCCATCAACGCCCCCTGCTGGTTCAGCACGATGAGCACCGCCGCGAGCGCAATCACAACGACGCCGCCGAAAATTAGCTTCGGATACTGAATCCTGATCTTGATGAAAATGTTGAGCGCGAGCGCGAGCGCGAACAGGCCGATGATGAAAAGATAGAGGTCGTCCGCAAGCGAGTGCGGCGCGGCGACAGCGTTTTGGATGGGATTGTTTTGGGGAACAGAGGCCGGAGGATGGAGGTTGGAGGTTGGAGCATTATTATTTTGCATTTCCGCGCCCTTCACCGCCACCGCAGCCGGCGTTTCGGTTGCAATTCCCAAAGCGGCAGCCGCGGGCGCTGCGGCAACTGGCGCTGGCGCTGAAACTGGCTTTGGTTTTGAAGTGGCGATTTTCGGCGTTTCGCTGGTTGCTGGTTGCTGGTTGCTGGTTGCTGCGACAGCCGCCTGGATCCCCAAACAGCTCCACTACGTACGTCGCCGACTGGCCGTCATACGTCCCCTGCGCCGTCGCCATGCCGATCTGCATGTAATTGCCGTTCAAAATATTTGCGCGGTGTTCCGGCGAATTCATCCACGCATTCGTCACGTCTTGCGAATCAGAAAAATTTACCGCAAGGTTCTCGCCCGCAGCCGTGAAATTGTAGCCGACTTTCTTGAACCAATACCAGGCGAAAGCCCCGACGGGGTCGATGCGCAAAGTAATTATTTGCGACCATGTCGTTCGCCTTGCCCTCGGCTGCGGCGTTCAGCAATGGGCTGACCTGCAAGGCTGGAAGCCCGTCAGCAACCCGGCTCTGGTTTGTCTCG
>CAVUWW010000049.1:0-29085 GCA_963745135.1 uncultured bacterium
CATCAGAATTTCACCATCGGCGATTTCTCGGTCGAGCTATACGACGCAGGGCACATCCTCGGCTCGGCATTTTACAAAATCACAGCCGAAGGGAAATCAATCGTCTTCTCCGGCGACCTCGGCAACCGTCCGGCGCTCATCATCAAGCCGACGGAAATCGGTTAACGCAGCCGACTATTGCCTCATCGAGTCAACCTACGGCGACCGCACGCACGCGAACGTGGGCCAGCGCCGCGAGATGCTTGAGCGCGCGGTGGAGGACACCGTGAAGGCCGGCGGCACGCTTATGATCCCGACTTTCGCGCTCGAGCGCACGCAAGAAATGCTGTACCATTTGCACCAGCTTTTCCAAGAAGGCCGTATCCCGCGCGTGCCGGTCTTCATTGACAGCCCGCTTGCGATCAAGCTCACTGCCATTTATAAAAAATATGAAGGTCTATTTAACGCCGAGACGCAGCATATCGCAAAATCCGGCGACGACATTTTGAATTTCCCCGGCCTGCGGCTCACGCTCACGACCGAGCAGTCAAAGGAAATTAACGATGTGCCATCACCAAAAATAGTCATCGCCGGTTCTGGCATGTCGAACGGCGGCCGGATTTTGCACCACGAAATGCGCTATCTGCCAGACCCCAAAAGCTCAATTCTCTTCGTCGGTTACCAGGCGCAGAATACGCTCGGCCGCATGGTTCTTGACGGTGCGACCGAGGTTCGTATTTTCGGCGAGACAGTGCCAGTGCGGTGCCGCGTCATAAATATTCCAGGATATTCCGCGCATGCCGACCAACCGCACCTGCTTGAATGGCTTGGCCACATGAAGCGGACGCTCAAGAAAGTGTTCGTCGTGCAGGGCGAAGAGCAATCGTCCGAGGCGCTTGCGGTGAAGATCCGCGACGAGTTTGCGATAGCGGCGGAAGTGCCGAAGGTCGGTGAAGCCGCCGACCTGTAATGCGAACCTACGAATGCATGCGAATGCTGCGAATAATACGAATAAGATAAGAACCGCCATATTCATATCATTCGCACGAATTAGCATATTAGCGTCACGCTCCAATCAGCTATAATAAAAGCAATGGCCATAGAAAACCATCAAACTCAAAAATCATCACAGACCTTGAAATACAAGATCGCCGTCTCCGGCGCGGCGGACACCGAGTTTATGCCGCCGGACGCGCTCCAGAAGGCGGAGACGGTCGGCCGGCTCATTGCGGAACACGGCATGGTGACCGTGACGGGCGCCACGACCGGCGCGCCATATTGGGCGGCGAAGGGCGCGAAGGAGGCAGGCGGCATCGTGATCGGCATCTCGCCGGCCTCGACGAAGCGCGAACACATGAAAACATTCGGCCTGCCGGTGGAATACCACGACCTCATCATCTACACCGGTTTCGGCTACGCAGGCAGGAACCTGCTCTTCACCCGTTCGGCGGACGCCGTGATCACGGTCGCCGGCCGCATCGGCACGCTGAACGAGTTCACGGACGCTTTCGAAGACAAGAAACCGCAAGGCGTTTTGCTGCACGCCGGCGGCACGACAGATTTGATTGAGGAAATTTTAAAAGAGGCGCATCGCGGCATGGGCAGGGTCGTGCTCGACACCGACCCCCAAAAGCTCTTCGAAAAAGTCGTCGCGATGATTAAGAAGGAGGAGAAGGAAAGGGAGATTGAATGAACGGCGTCTTCCCCGCATTGAAATCACCGGGCTTCGAAAAACATCAAACTTTTCCATTAGAGAAGACGCCCTTCATTTCTTAATTCAACATGAAAAAGAAAACAAGAAGACCAATAAAAAAATCAGCAAAACCAAAGAAGGCAGCGAAGAAGGCGGTCAAGGTTTCAAAAGCGCCGAAGCCCATCGGTATTGTGACCCACTTCTACAACGACATCAGCGTCGCAATCGTGAAGTTCAAGAAAAATGTCCGCGTTGGGACCGAATTATATTTCAAGGGCGCGACGACGGATTTCAAGGAAGCGCCGAAGTCCATGCAGTACAATCACGAGCCCATCGCCGTTGCGCCGAAAGGCAAGTTGGTGGGGATAAAAGTGAAGAAGCGCGTGCGGGAAGGGGATGAGGTATATTTAGCAACTAGCCACTAGCCAATGGCCACTAGGTTCTTCAAATCTACGGCCATCATCGCGGCGGCTACGATCGGGAGCGGGGAATTTGCGCTGCCATTCATTTTTTATAAGGCAGGATGGCTGTTGACGCTTTTTTGTTTCGTGCTGCTTGGCGCGCTCGTCATAGCGGCACACGCGATTTATTTCAGAACGCTTCAAAAAGTGGGCGAACATGAGCGGCTGCTCGGTTTGGCGCGGCGCTATTTGGGTGCATGGGGATTTTGGATCGGATTTTTGGCGATCGTAATCGGGTTGCTTTTGAGCTTTGTCATATTCCTCATTTTAGGGACGCAGTTTTTACGGCTCATCTTTCCGGCGCTGTCATATTTCCCGGCACTTTTTTTATTCTGGCTGATTATCGCCATCCCCGCACTCGTCAGCAATCACCGCGCAGTGATTGCGGAGAGAATCAGCGTAACTTTTGCGGCGGCAATTATCGCCATCGTATTCATTTTTTCATGGTCATCGATTTCCGTTTCCCGGATCATCCCGCTTGTAAACTGGAATAATTTGTTCCTGCCGTTCGGCGTTGTCCTTTTCGCGCTCACTGGCTGGACTGGCGTTGAGCCGTTATATGAATCGTTGAAATCGGAAAGCCGGGGCGTTCGGCCGCGCGTTCTTTCGTTGCTCGCGTCGGGTACCGCAGCTGCCGCCCTCCTTTATATCCTCTTTGCGGCGGGAATTTTGAACTCCGCGCCGCAAATCACTTCGGATACTGTTTCCGGTCTCGTTGCGTGGCCGGTTTGGGAGAAGGATCTCGTTGCGCTTTTGGGACTTTTAGCTGTCAGCACTTGTTCGATGCCGATTTCGCACGAAATCAGGAACGCGCTTGAGAAGGATTTGAAATGGAATCACGTCGTTTCACGCCTTGTTATTATCGGCTTGCCGCTCGCGGTCGTTTTGTCCGGCTTCAATAATTTTCTGGTGGTCATCGCTATCACTGGCGGCGTTTTTTTGAGCACGCAGTATCTTCTCATCGTCGCTGTCGGCCGCCGTGCGCTCGCACTTTCGCGTGCGCAAAAGTTTTTGCTCGACGCGATGGCGCTGGTCTTCTTCGTCGCCGCAGTTTACTCGGCGTGGGCTTTTGTAGTACATTGAAACGTGTCAGGTATCAGGTACCAGGTATCAAGTTGAATTCATCCTGACACATGATACTTGATACCCGACACGAATTCCGCTCTCGTCGTTCAACGGATAGGATATCTCCCTCCGAAGGAGAAAATGTTGGTTCGATTCCAACCGAGAGCACAATCTTCTGCAAACCACGTTCTATGTGGGGTATTTTCTCCCTCCTGGCTCTGGTTCCAAAAAAGATTTTTTCGAGGTAGTATAAATGTGAAATGGAGTCGATTGACTATAAAACCAAAGATTTCTCGTTCGCTGCGTCTGGCTTTAGCTTCAAATATCCCCTTTTTCACAATTGGGAAAATGTCGAAATAAGAGAAGATAGCGAAGGTAATTATTCAACGGAAATAGGATGGTCGGGCTTTACAGAAATTCCTCCGACGGCGCCGCTAGAAATGAAAGAGCCTATTAAACCACCCTCCATTTCCATATATATAAAGAAGGTTTTCCCGCTTCCGAGATACGAAGATGAAGAATGGCATTCGGCAGCTATTTACACCAATCCGCAAGGAATCAACTTCCGCTTTCTCGATGATCCGCATTTAAAAAACCCCGAACGTCGTAACTTTGTCGAGTTTTATCTGAAAGATTGCGCAGTTAAAATCGAGATCCCCGCGTATGATAATCATGGATTCTCCACTGATATCTTTTGGAGGGTCGTGACCGAGAGTTTTCAATCGCGTCGAATCAATCCAGAGCCATAACTTTTTCCAATACCCATGAGGGAATCGAACCCTGACCCTAGGTTTTTCAAAGCAAATAGCAGGCCAAAAGGGGTTTTGATTCTGCGAACGTCAAAGGCACAGAAAAATTTCAAAGGCCGAATTAACTTTGTTAAATCATCATCATGGACCAGCCAAAAGAAATACCATTAAACTTCGAGCCGTTTATCACGGCACTCACGGGCGCGAACATCTTGTTCGACGACGAGCAGTTCATCTTCATCCTGCAGAGCGGGAATTTTATGCGGCGCTACGCGTTGAGCCCAAAGCATGCGAAGCGGTTTATGCTGCTGCTCGAAAATCGGATTGGCGAATATGAAAAAGCAAATGGCAAGTTGAACACCGAACTTCCGCAAGCAGGCGCGAAATCGTCAACCGGAGAAGATTCGTTTGGATTTGCACAGGGGAAATAAGAAGACAGAATGGGGCGTTTGAAAGCGGTTTGGTTCAGTCTGCTTTCGAATGTCTCATTCTGTCTTATAATACCTTTATGGACAAGCAGGCAGAGTTGAAGAAGCTCGAAGCTGGAATGGCCGCTGCGGCGCTTCCCTTGCGGGAATCAAACCTGGTTTTCGGCGAGGGGGACATTGACTGCGACGTGATGTTCATCGGCGAGGCGCCGGGATTAAATGAAGATCGCCTGAAGCGGCCGTTTGTGGGGCGCGGCGGGCAGTTATTGGATCAGATGAATTCAAGTATCGGATGGAAACGCGAGAGTGTGTATATCACGAACATCGTGAAGCGCCGGCCGCCGGAGAACCGCGATCCGCTGCCGGACGAGATCGAGGCGTATAAGCCATACCTCACGCGCCAAATCGAGATCATCAATCCGCGCATCATTGTGACCCTTGGCCGCTTCTCGATGAATTATTTCCTGCCCGACGCTAAGATCACGCGCGACCATGGCCGCACTTTTAACATTGATGGCCGCATCATCTTTCCCGTTTTCCATCCCGCCGCTGCGTTGCGCTCGCCCGAAATGATGAACGGCCTCCGTGAAGATTTCCAAAAACTCCCCAAAGTAGTGGCGGGCGAGATCACGAGCAATATAGTCCTGCCCACCGCAATTGTCGAAGAAAAACCAAAGCAAAAAAAGCCTAAACAGGAAAGTTTGTTTTAGGGCGCAAACCCAAACGGACGTTTTGACTTCTTGCCTGGATCCGTGAGCAACTTGATGACGGCGTTGATTTGGAATGTTTGCTCCGCTTGATTTCTTTCCAACTCACCGATCTTATCGGCGAGATCCTTGTGGGTCGCGAGCAGTTCTCGGAGTTTCACAAATGCTCTAATGATAAGAATATTCATTTGCACGGCACGCTTACTTTTAAGCACCGACGAAAGCATGGCAACGCCATGCTCGGTGAAAGCGTAGGGCAAATAGCGTCGGCCGCCATAACTTGAGGTTGCAAACTGCAACCTCAAGTTATGGGCTTCTTCCTTAGTAAGCTGAAACATAAAATCCGCAGGAAAACGTTCTCTATTGCGCTTTACGGCCAGATTTAAATTTTTTGTGAGAACTCGATATAATTCCGCTAAATGGAAATCCAACATGACTTTTCGACCGCGAATCAAAAAGATACGCTGTTCGACGAATGCGACCGGGATTATCACTGGTGACGGTATTTTGTTTTTCATTCTAAAACCTTATCGTATTGGACGTTAAGTTTTATAGAGAGAACAGAATAATAAATGTGGATAATATTGTGCAACCTGTGCACATTTTTTAGAGCCATTGTCCAATAAATCTGGGGCTATTTCTGCTATACTGAAGCTATGGATTTTTCCCTCGTCTACCTCGTCCAACGGTTTTTCTACCGATTTTTCGACTTTTTTCACCATTGGTACGTTGACGGGTCGCGGGCTTTCGGGCGCGCTTTCATCACGTCGCTCGCGGAAGTCGACAAGACCGTTGCGATCAAGATCACGCTTCGCTATTTCTTCCAGCCGCTTTATAAGGATTACACCGTAATCGGCCGGATTTTGGGCATCATCTTCAGGTCATGCCGGCTTTTGATCGGTGCCGTAGTTTATTTGATTCTCATTGCCACGTTCCTTGCCGCGTATTTGGCATGGCTCCTGATTCCGGCGGCGGTTTTGTTTTATGCGGTCAGATGAGCCGATTTGCGATTCATGATTTGCGATTCATGAATCGGAAGGTTTGCCTCATAAATCCTGGATCATGAATCCTGAATCGAACAATATCTCCTTCAACGAACCGCGCTTGCGGATGACCCTCGCCGGGCGGTTCTTGGTGCGCGTCGCGAGTTATACGTTTTATTTATTCCTGGTCGCGGCGGCGTTCACATCCCTCATTTCAGGCGCCGTCCAGCTCCGATTTTTTGGGGTTTTTCTTGGGTTGATTTTGCTTGACCGCGCGGTTCACCGCAGCGAAGGGGACATGCCGATTTCTGAATTGGGACGAGGGGCGAGCAGGGAGGGGTTAGGGATGAAAATCAACGTTGCGCAAGTCATGCTGCCGTCCACGTTCTCCGTCCTCGAGCGCGCGTTCGACCGCAGCTCGATCGCCCGGCAGGATTTCTACCTCGAGACCGTTGACCGGCTGACTGACGACCGGAAAATAGAGGAAGGCCTGCGCCGGCTTGACGTTGATCCCAAGGAGTTTAAGCAAAAATTGGATGAGATGCTCGACCAAAGCAAGGGGCGTGGCGCTAAAAATAAAGAAGAGTTGTTGCGCCAGATTGAAGCGCTCGCCGTGGAGGCATTTGGGGTGGCGGTGGAAGAGGGGCACGATTTTGTGAAGCCGAGCGACCTGTTCTCGGCGCTTTTGCGCGTGGATGACGAGAATATTAACCGTCTTTTCAATTTGTTTTCCATCGAGGCCGGCGATTTGGATCGGGCGTTGATTTTGAGCTCCGCCGCCCGCGCGCGCGGGCATCTGCCTTCGGTGCTCGGTGGATTCTTCTTCGAGACGCATCACGTCGTCCAGCATCGCATTATGAACCGCGCGTGGACCTCGCGCCCGACGCCGACTTTGGATCGCTACGGCGACGATCTCACCGACCTTGCCCGTGACGCGGCGGTCGGGTTCCTCATCGGGCATGGTGCCGAATACGAGAAGTTGGTTGAGACCTTGGCGCGGCCGACGAACCCGAATGCACTTCTTGTCGGCGAGGCGGGCGTCGGCAAGGAAACGCTGATAGAACATCTCGCGGCGCGGTTGGTGAAGGACGACGTGCCGCGCGCGCTTTTTGACAAGCGGCTGGTCTCTTTGCAATTGCAGGAACTTGTCGCGGGCGCGGCGCCGGACGAGCTGAACTTGCGCCTGCAACGGATCGTGAGCGAGATTGATATCGCGGGCAACGTCATCCTTTATATTCCCGACATCCACAATCTTGTGCGCACGTCCGGCACAGCGTTCATCTCGGCCGCGGACGCGCTGATGCCCGTCATCATGAATAACCTGTTCCCGGTCGTGGGGACGACGTACCCAAAGGAGTTCAAACAGCTCGTCGAGCCACGGAGCGATTTCACGGGCGCGTTCGAGGTGATTCCGGTCGGCGAGATCAGTCCTGCCGATGCGGAAAAAGTCCTGGCGTACGAAAGTTTGCTTCTCGAGCGACAGTCGCGCATCGTCATGAGCTTCGGGGCAATCAAGCGCGCAGTGGTGCTCGCGAAAAAGTATTTTACGGACAAATTTTTGCCGTCGAGCGCGGCGGAGCTTCTAAAGGCGGCGCTCGTGTCCGCCGAGCAGCGTGGCGAGAAAACGCTCGAGCCGGAGCGTGTGACGGCGGTCGCCGAGGCAAAGACGCATATCCCCTTACACGAGGCCGGCGGCGCGGAGGCGGAGCAATTACTCCACATGGAAGACATCATCCACGAGCGGCTCGTCGGGCAGGACGAGGCGGTGAAAGCCGTCTCGCAGGCGCTCCGCGAATATCGGAGCGGCTTGGCGCGCGCCGGCGGCCCGATTGCAAGCTTTTTATTCGTCGGTCCGACCGGCGTCGGCAAGACCGAACTTGCAAAAACGCTTGCGAAAATCCAGTTCGGTTCCGAGAAAATGATGGTGCGCTTCGACATGACGGAATATCAGGACAAGCAAAGCTTTTTCCGGTTCATCGGCTCGCCGGATGGCACGCAAAGCGGCGCCTTGACCGACGCCATACGCGCGAAGCCGTACAGCTTGGTCCTGCTCGACGAGTTCGAAAAAGCGTATCCGGACATTTTGAATTTGTTTTTGCAGGTTTTGGACGACGGCCGGCTTACCGACAATCTCGGCCGCACGGTGGATTTCACGAACACGATCATCATCGCGACCTCGAACGCGCACTCGGACATTATCAATGACGCGCTGCGGAGCGGCGAATCAATGCCGCAAATCGCGGACTATTTAAAAACGAAGCTCACGGACATTTTCAAGCCGGAATTGCTGAACCGCTTCTCAAAAATAATCGTCTTCAGGAATCTCGGGCCGGACGAGCTAGGGAAAATCGTTTCATTGAATCTGAATGAGCTCGCTGAAACCGTGAAGGCGCAGAATATCTATTTGGAATTTGACCCCGAAGCCGTCAAATTATTGACGAAGCTCGGCTACGAGCCGGCGTTCGGAGCAAGGCCGTTGAGGCGAGTGATAGAAGAAAAAATCCGAGCGCCGCTTGCGGAAGCAATTTTGGCGAAGAAAGTGGAGAAAGGCAAAAAATTGAAACTCGTCGCCAAAGGAGCGGATGGATTCGATTTTGTAACTGAACTTTATGAACGCAAATGAATTAAATTGCATTTGGATTGGAGTTGGATCAGATGTCACGAAAGAGACGCCGCTTTACGCCGATTGCCTTCGGATGGGCGACGTTTTGAAAATAAAATACGGCAGCCAATTGGATTTGTCGGGGAAAGACGCGCCGCATTTGAATTTTTACGACTTGAGCTTGCCGGCGGAAAATCTCGAACGCGCAGCCGCCGGATTAGAGAAATTGGCTTCGGAGCAAAAGGTTTTTGCGGTGAAAATAAAATCAGTCGGCTATTTTCCGTTCGGGATATTTTTTCTTGAGATTGAAAAAAACGGGGAATTGTTTAAATTACACCGGCACATCGTCGAAGAAATCGTCCAGCTTAAAGGCAGCTGCATTGACCCGGATTATCTGGAGCCGCACCGGAAATATGCCGAACGGCGAAAGGAAATTTTGCAGCAATACGGCAATCCGCATGTGCTCGACCAATTCCAGCCGCACATCACAATTGGGCACGTCAAGAATTCACACTACGATTTCGAAGAAATAAAAAGAGAGCTTGTAAAATTATTGACAGCAAAAGATTGGAAAATCGACAATATTCACGTAGCAACCGACCATCGGGAATTCCTGAAGATTTTCCGGCTTGTTTGATCCATTGTTTTTATCCGCGCGCAAATCCAAGGCATCGGAGGGAGCAGGCGCGGGATGCTTCATTATTTGCCGAGTGCACCCGAGGAAATGAAGCATCCCGCGCCAGCGGACTGAACGATTCCAGAGCCGTTTGGATTTGCGCGCGGATTTTATGGATCCGGGTCAAGTCCGGGATGACAAAAGAAATAGTATACTTAGAGGGTGAAAATCAAGATAAACATCGACGTTAAAGTCGGGCGGGTTGTGAAGTTTTTCGTCCTTTCCGATCTTTTCCTGCTCGCCGGTTGGGGTTTTATTGATCCGGTGTTCTCGGTCTTCATCGTCGAAAAAGTGGCGGGGGCGACGCTCGCTACGGTGGGAATCGTCGCCGGGATCTACTGGATTTTGAAGTCATTGCTCCAGATTCCAATCGCGAACGCGCTCGACCGCGTGCCGGGGGAGAAGGACGATCTGATGGCGCTCATCGGCGGACTTTTCCTTGCTGGCTTTTCAGCGATGGCGTTTGCCTGGGTGACGCAGGTTTGGCAGCTCTATGTTGTGCAGGTTGTCCACGCGATCGGGTTCGCACTCTATGTGCCTTCGTGGTCGGCGATTTTCTCGCGGCATCTCGACAAGGATCGAGTTTCCTTTGACTGGTCGCTCGACAGCACGGTAGCAGGCATGGCGGCGGGCATTACCGGGCTTTTAGGGGGCATTGTGGCAAGCGCGTTTGGGTTCCCTGCGGTCTTCATCATGGCCGGCGTCCTTTCGCTCGCGGCCGCGTTTATCATCATGGCGATGCCGGAAATCATCTTGCCAAAGCCGGCGAAAAGAGACGGGCCGGTGGAGGAGGAGCACACGCCGGCGAATTTGGGGGTATGAAGATTTCGTCATTCTGAGGCCGCAGCCGAAGAATCTATGGGCAAATTTATTGAAGGGATCCTTCGCAAAGCTCAGGATGACAACTGCCAATGCCAAATGTTTCTAATCAACAAATTTCAGCAATGCTCCGCGAAATTGGGGAATATCTCGCGATGCAGAACGTGCCTTTCAAGCCGCGCGCTTACGAGAAGGCGGCGCTTTTGATTGGGGGGCTCGAAGAGGAGGTTTCCGAAATTTATAAAAAAGGCGGATTGAAGGCACTCAAGGAAATTCCCGGCGTCGGCGTTTCGATCGCGGAAAAGATCGAGGAGCTGATAAGGCACGGTCGCGTGAAATATTTGGAGGGTTTGAAAAAGAAAACGCCAGTGAAGCTCGACGAGCTTGCGCGCGTCGAAGGGTTGGGGCCGAAGTCAATCAAGAAATTGAACGAGAAATTAGGAATCAGGAACTTAAAAGACCTACAAAAAGCGGCGAAAGCGGGCAAAATCGCGGCAATCCCGGGCTTCGGCAAAAAAACCGAAAATAATATCCTGAAGAACATCAGTTTTGCGCAAACGAGCGGCCAAAGGTTCGTGCTCGGCTTCGTGATGCCGCAGATCCGGTGGACCGAAGCGAAGCTCGCAGAATTGCCCGCAGCCGCGAGGGTAGTCGTCGCCGGTTCCGCGCGGCGCCGCAAAGAGACCATCGGCGACGTGGATATCCTCATCGTCTCTAAAAAGCCGAAGCCGATCATGGACTATTTCACCGCGATGCCGGAGGTGATGCATATTATCGCGCACGGCGATACGAAATCGTCAATCAAAATAAAGCCAGGCATCAACGCGGACTTGCGTGTCGTGTCGGAGGAATCGTACGGTGCGGCCCTCGCGTATTTCACGGGGTCGAAGGACCATAATGTAAAGATGCGCCAGATTGCGATTGGGAAGGGTTGGAAATTGAATGAATATGGCTTGTGGCAAATTGCAAGTAGTAAGGCGCAAGGCGCAAGCAAAGAGAAAAAAATCGCGGGGAAAACGGAAGAAGAATTATATAAAGCATTTGGGATGGCGTATGTCGAGCCGGAGTTGCGCGAGAACACGGGCGAGATCGAGGCGGCGATGAGGCAATTTCAGGGCAAGACGCCGGGGTTGCCGAAGATCATCGGCTACGATGATTTACAAGGCGACTTGCAGGTGCAGACGGATTGGACGGACGGCTCGGATTCTATCGAGAGCATGGCGAAGGCGGCAATCGCGCGCGGCTTGAAATACATCGCGATCACCGACCATACGAAGCGCCTCGCGATGACCGGCGGCCTCGACGAGAAGCGGATCCTGAAGCAGATGGCGGAGATTGACCGCCTCAATAAAAAATTCGCCGGCAAGATAAAAATTTTGAAGGGCAGCGAGTGCGATATTCTGAAGGACGGCACGATGGATTTGCCTGATGAGATCTTGGCGAAGCTCGACGTGGTCGGCGCGTCGGTCCATTCTTATTTCAACCTGCCGCGCAAGGAGCAGACCGGGCGCATCGTCCGCGCGATGTCGAACCCGAACGTGGACATCTTATTTCACCCGACCGGCCGCGTCATCAACCGCCGCCCGCCGTACGACGTTGACGTGGACGAGCTGATCAAAGTCGCCCAAAAAACCGGCACCGTCATGGAAATTGACGCCATTCCCGACCGCGCCGATTTGAAGGACGAATACATCCGCAAGTGCGTCGAAGCCGGGGTCAAAATGTCCATTGATTCAGACGCGCATTCGCCGACGCATTTCCCATTTTTGGAATACGGCATAGCGCAGGCAAGACGCGGTTGGGCGGCCCGCGCGGATATCATAAACGCATGGCCAGCGGAGAAGATGCTAGATTCTCTAAAAAAGAAGTAGTTTTTCTGTCATCCCGACGAAGGTCGGGACCCACGCTTCCAGTCTTAAAAATCTTCCGAAAAATCTCGCCACTCCGGGTTTTCCGTTTTGATGAGCCGGATTTTCCATGCGCGCTTCCATTCTTTCAGTTGTTTTTCCCTCTTAATCGCATCGCGGATGTCGTCGAACACTTCGTAATAGACCAGCTTGTCAAGCTTGTAGCGTTTCGTGAAGCTATCTGCCAAACCTTGCTTGTGCTGGGCGGTTCGGACAGGCAAGTCGTTCGTCACGCCCACGTAAAGCGTGCCACCGGGTTTATTTGTCATGATGTAAACGTAGTAGCGAAATGGCATTCTTCATGCATACCATATTTAACATTAAAAAATCATTAAAAGATTGGGAGCGTGGATCCCGGTCTTCGCCGGGATGACATCCAATTAACTTGTAAAATAATTTCATTATGATATCATCATAGAATAATTCAATTGTCCGGAATGACCACGAACCAACCCCGCATCAATGAAGCTCCCGACCGTAGCGAGAAACCGCCCACCAAGAAACAGGTGGTGGCGGGGTTTGTGGTGTATCGGAAAACGACCGACGGGATAAAATTTTTATTACTTTACCGACGCGGGAATTATTGGAACTTTCCAAAAGGACATTTCAAGCCGGGCGAGCGGAGCATTGACACGGCCCTCCGCGAGCTTGAGGAAGAGACGGGCATCAAGAAATCCGAGTTGCGCATAGAGCCGGATTTCCGCGCATACGAACGGTTCTTTTTTCGCATCGGCAGCCAAGGGATTTACGATACCGTCATCCTGTTCCTTGCGGAGACGCATAAGTCGGACATCCGCATTGAGCCACGCGAGCACAGCGGCTATGGGTGGTTTCTGCCTCGCGATGCGGCAACCGTCATCGGCAAGAAATATCAGGATACGCGGAAGGTTCTGAAGCAGGCGAACGATTTCCTGATGGAACGCAGGCGGCGGCATCTGCCGCATCGGAGGGCGGAAAGAAAATAACAACAAAAATCCCGCAGCGATATGCGGGATTTTTGTCGTCACTTCACAAATTCCACCACTTTCTTGAACACTGCCGGTTCATGTTCCGCCAAGCCGGCGAGTATCTTCCGGTCGAGCGCCACATTCTTTTTTTTCAGCGCGGCGATGAGCTTACTGTACGTCATCTGTTTTTCAGTTCCGCTCGGGACAAATGCTTCCCGAACTGCGGCGTTGATTTTCACGTTCCACAGCGCGCGATAGTCGCGCTTCTTTTCCTTACGGCCACGGAAGGCGTGCGACCATGCATGGAGCAGGGCTTCCTTTGCGGCGCGTTCCTTTGATTTGCGGCCCCAACGGTAGCCCTTAGTGTATTTCAGGGTCTTCTCGCGGTGCTTGTGGGCGTTTACTCCTCGTTTGACTCTTGGCATGAATAGGGTCTGGGGTCTGGGGTCTGGGGTTTAGGTAAGAGTTCCAGACCCTATACCCTAGTAATTAAGCAGCTTCTTCATTGAAAAATCGAGCGACTTTGTTTTGCGGGCATTGCGGTTGGTTTTCGTGCTCTGCCGCGTGCGGAAATGGTCCACGCCCATGCGGCGCCGGACGATTTTGCCGTTCTTCGTGATCCGGATGCGCTTAGAGAGACTTTTGGTGCCGGCCATGATGTGGAAAGCATACTATAGAACCAAAATCTGTGCAACCTCCGCGTCGAAGGGCATGCGAATTTACGAATGGATACGAATATACGAATGGGAGCCAGCGTCTTATTCGTATATTCGCAAAAATTCGTACATTCGTATGCCCATCACTTCTTCACTATCTGCACCCCTGGGCCGTTCATGCCGAATTTCGGCGGTCCCATCTGTTTGAATTCCATCGGGAGCATTTTCAAAAATTCGTTCAATTTTTGCAATGCCCAGTCCTTGTTGCGCTTCTCGCGGCCGCGGAGGCGGAGATTGACTTCGACGGGATGGCCTTCCTTGAAGAATTTTTCCACCTGCTTGACCTTAATCAGCAAATCGTTCTGCGCCGCGCGCACGGTGATCTGGACGTGCTTCAAGCCGACGCTCTTCTGCGCGAGCCGCTCTTTCTTCTCCCGCTTCGCTTCCTCGTAGCGGAACTTGTCGTAGCTCATGAGCCGTGCGATGGGCGGCGTGGCGGTGGGGGAGACCTCGATGAGGTCGAAGCCGGTTTCGGGCGCAGCCAAGGCGAGCGCCTGCGCGCGCGGCATGACGCCGAGGTTTTCGCCGTCCGCGCCGATGACGCGCAGTTCCGGGGCGGTTATTTGGTTGTTGAGCCGTGGTTTGGGCAAGGGATGGGGTTAAGCTGCTTTTAGGCGGATTCCATTAATTCCATTGTAGGCAAAGAGCGTCATTCCGTCAAAGAAGCCGCCCCATACAAATTTCATTAAAAATTGATTAAATTTGTCTTTATCAGCGGTCGCTGATAAAGACAAATTTGATCTTTTGTCCAGCAAAAATGTTAAGATATCCTTATATGGCGGACACCCCGGCGGCAAAAAATATAATTTCAGAGAAGTTGGCCTCCGGCGCCTATGGGCGGCTGGGGCGGAAGACGCTTTGGATTTTTATCCTGAACCGGATTTCCGCCGCGATCATCCTCCTCGTGATCGCGATAGGCCTCTTGGCGCTCGGCGGCAGCGGCGTCTTGGCGAAAACGCCGGCAGGGGATTTGACGGGCTACGCTTCGATCGGGGCGATCATCGCCTCAGGGGCGTTCATCATAGTCCTCATCATCGTTGTCTTGGTTTCTTGGCTCACGTACATAAATTACCTGTTTGCACTAAGCGAAGATGCGCTCAAAATTCGCCGCGGCATTTTTGACCGGGAAGAGATCGCAATTCCCTATCGGCAGATCCAGGATGTTGACACGGAGCAGGACATCACCGACCGGATGCTCGGCGTCTGCCGGCTCGTCATCCTCACGGCCGGGCACGAGGACGAGCCGAAGCCCGAAGGCGAGTCCGAAGGCATCCTTCCAGTTATCGATAAAACCCTGGCAGAACAGCTTCAAGCGGAACTCCTGAGGCGCACGGACGTTCAGCGCGTGGTCGAGGCGAAATAAGTGGAGACGGAGAGAATCGAACTCTCGTGTAACGATGATGCCAATGGGCCGTCTACGGGCGTAGTTTAACCGAAGTCAAACTGATTGATTCTTGGTTTTTGTTTTTCCTGGAGCCCCCACCTCGGAAATAATCCAGCCCGCGTTGCGAGCCATTTTGCCCGAGCGCTAGGCGGGGCGAAGGAGACAATGGCTCATGCCATGGCTCCGAGCCCCAACGACGCGATTCGGGCAAAATGGCTCGCAACGCGGGCTGGATTATTTCCGAGGTGGGGGCCAGAATCGTCCGGGAAAACTTAGTCTCCTTGTATAAGACCGGTATTACCCTAAGAGACACAGGGCAGCCGATCCCGAGTTAGGCAAAAGCGAAACTCGGAGCTGCAACTTTTGAGTTGGCAGTTATAGTTGATGCAACATTACGTGTTGCCCTCGGCCCGCAAACCCACGGATCATCGCTATCAAAGCCAGTGCGTCCCCAATGGCTTAACCGTTCCAAAGAATATCACAAAAATAGATAAGAAATCAACATAATAGATTTTAAGCGCGAGGGAAGAACCAAACTTTCACTCTGCCAAGTTCGCTTCCGGTTTCTCGCCCTTGATGGTCTGCCTCAAATCTTCCCGTTCCGCCTCAAAAGGTTTGCTTTGCCTTTCGCGTCCTTCCAATCCAGCTCGGATTTTATGGCCCGCTGTTCGATTTTTTCCGCAGTATCGCGCAGCTCATCCGGAAGGGAATATTCCTCCCGTTCCCTGCGGACCGGCATCTCCTGGTAGCGCTCTGCCATGTTTTTATGGTATCATAAAAGCAGTAAAGGAGGTGGACTGTGGCAGATCAAGATTCCAACCCTGTTGCATTTCTAAAATTCAAATGCCCGTCTTGCGGCGTCGCCATGGTGCCATGCGAAAAAATCGGCCTTATGGGCGACCGTCAATTACGGTTCTATCTGCACTGTTCGGAGTGCGGCAAGGATGGCTACGAAGACCGGGCTTTGAATGATCTCTGGAAAGAATGCGGTCAGCGACCGGAACAGGAAGTTCCGGAATCGGAAATTCCCTTCCCATTCAAAGACGACCAGGAATTCCTGAGCACGATGGGAATTCTGGAAAACGTATCTTAGGGATGCAGGCATTCTCCTCCATTTCCGCCACGGCTTCGGCTGCGGCGTTTTTGTGAGCGCGGAAAAAAAGATGGGCGCGGGATTTTGAAGGCCGTCTTCGCGGCGCGCCGCGAAGACGGCCTTCTGCCCGCCTTCTTTCCGCCTCATTCCAGATGCTTCTTCAAAATCGTCCCATAAATGTCCTCGCGCGTTATGATGCCGACGAGCTTGCCATTCTCCACGACCGGCAGGCGGTGAATCCCGCGCGCCAACATCAAACCGCCGGCGTGCAAAACGGATTCATCCGGCCGTATAATTACCACCTGCTTGCTCATGTATTTTTCCACCGGTTGCTTGCGGATGGTTTCGATCTCATCTTCCTGCAATTCCTGGTTGTAGTAAGCGTGCGGCTCCAAAATGTATTCTGCGTAAAGCGGATACATGGCGCGGAAGAGATCTTTTTCGGAAACGACGCCAACGAGCTTGCCGCTTTCGTTGACGACGGGCAGGCCGCTCACTTGGTGCTTATGCAGCAGCCGGGCCGTCTCCTCGTAGGTGGCCGCCGGCGTGACCGTGACCACGGAAGTTATCATGACATCTTTTACTTTCATGCTTTAAGTATATTATAGGATTGAATAAGTCCAATAGGTCAAATAAGTCAAACAATCCGATTTTATAAACAAATTATCCACCGGAAGCGCACTATTTTCGTTGACTTTTTCCATACATTGGTAACAATTATAGTATGGGTTTGCAGAAGAGAATGCTTCCAATCAAACTTGACCCCTCTTCGTTTTTTTGTGCGGATCCCAGGTCAAAGAGGTCAAATAAGCCGGATAGGTTTTTCTTTTCACCGCTGCACGAGCGTGGCGATTGAAATGGCGTACGATAGGATGTAAATTACGGCGACGACGATGCTGACCGACCGGTTCCGAAAATCAGTTCCAAAAATCTTATTGATGTAGGTCGTGAGATATGACCGGTTGTTCGTGTAGCTCGGGTCGATTTTTTTCCTCAAGCGCTCCTCGAGCAGGGTGAGGGGGCAAATATTGCCGAACGGGAGCGCAATGAGGAGCGTGAACGATATGGTGATGATCTGGACAACGGCGTACCACGGCGCGAAAAGCACGAAAACCGCCCCGCCGAACAAAACGAACGTCCAGATGACGTGGAGCGCGACGATCATGTCGGCGCTTAGCTTGTATCGGGCTTCTCGGCTCATGCCTTAAATATACCAAGTTTTTGCTTTTGATATGATAAGCTCCATGGCTTCCTGCAAAATCAAATTGCTCCGGCGCGAGGAAATCGCCGAGGGCACAACGGCGTTCATTTTTGAAAAACCGGCGGGATTTTCTGTTTTCAAAAACCTGCCGCACATGGCTGTAAATATAAAAAACCGGTTCAACTCGCGAGAGTCGAACCGGTAGGGGAATGGTCAGCGGTCCATCACAGTATGGATGGCGCGTCGGCGGAAACGCGCGCGCCGCACTGCGTATGTGGCGAGCGCAACGAATAGACACAAGAAACTGAGCACGGCGGCTCCAATATCGACATTTGTCAAAAGCACAAATCCGGCAATGCTCAGCGTCCCTGCGTACAGCACTCCCACGCAATGGTGATGGTATGTCGGGTCTTTTGCGGCCACCGCAAAACTACTCCCGGCACCCTGGATTAGGATCGCTAAATATATTGCCATCGCACTCACCCCTAAAAGGATTCCTGCGTATGCTTCAATGACAAAAATCATCGAAACCATCACACCTATCACGACAATGCGGAACCAATCTTTGTACATTATTCGATCTCCCTTGTAATCCTGTCGCTTTCCGAGCGGCAGTTTCTAGTTTTTATGCTAGCATATATATAAATCTTTGTCAAATCCTGAAAATTGATGTAAAATCTGATGGCTATGATTGCCACTATCGCCCTCCTTCTCCAATTGGCCGCTTCGCTTCTCACCGGTGCGGAGCACAATGCCCAGATGTCGCTTGCCGCTAAGCAGCAAATCGTCGCGGCCGCGAGCCAGACGATCCAGCTTTCGACGCAGGCGCTCGCTAAAATTGATTTTCCGGTGCCGCAGAACACGAGCGTCTGGCCGACCGCCGGCGATCTCGCCGTCGCGCCGTATCTCGACTCTGTTAATAAGTACGTGCAACTTGGGGAAAGCGTCCAGCTCATTGGCTCCTCGATTTCTTTCGGCGACATCAATGGCGACGGCCTCGATGATGCCATGGCGGTCGTCCAAAAAACCGCGCCGGACGGCTCGACGGGCTATTACTTGGCCGCGATGCTTAACCAAGGCGGCATCATGTTCAACATCGCCGACGCGCCGCTCGGCGCGAGTGTCCAAGTTTATAATCATCAGATCCAGAACGGCAATCTCGTGATGGGCGTCTCAGTCGGGAATCAGGCGAGTTCGACTATCCGGTATTCCCTGCTGGGAAATCAGCTGATAAAAGATTGAGTTGTGGTTAGAGTAAATCCAATCTCTAATCTCCAACCTCATTATTCTTTTAGAGATTCAGCCCCGGCACATTTCCCATCTCAAGCGTGCTCGTGTTATCGCCTCCGTCGGTAGACACGACATCATTTGATCCGCCAAAGCCGTACTTCTTGCTTTCAAGGAAAGCATTCAGCTCAAAATATTTTCCGCCAGTCGCGGACGCGGCGTAAGCGTAATAAAACTTGGCATTATTGATAGGATCTATGGGGAGCGACCCGAACGGAGTGCCTACCGAAAGACGGAAGTCAACTGGCAGCCATCCTGTGGCATCGACTTTCCGATAAAATGCGGCCGCGTCACTTGCGTCTGACGTATAGGCATTGGCGAACACCCCGCACTTCGGCGAGGTTGTCCCGTTGCCCGAAATCGTTGAAAGGTAGCAGGAGCCGTATCCAAAAGAAGACGAGGCAAGGGATCCGTACGGGCTGTCAGTGAGGTAAAGTCCGATGGCATTTTTGAGTGTGCTAAGGTCGGAAATGCGCGAAGAATCCCGGGACTGCTTCAAAAGCTCGGCGGGGTTCAAAACTAAAACGACTACGATGGCAAGGATGGCGATGATTGCGATGACAACTAAGAGCTCAACGAGGGTAAATCCCGGGGAAATCCGCGACTGCCGACTGCGATTTTTTCCCGGCGGGGGAAAACCGCCTATCGCGGAAACCCGATAGGTTCTTACGTTCATATTTTAATTATACACCTTTCGGTTTCCAGAAGGTTGTTCGTAGGTGCAAAACCCATTTCAAAGGCACTTCGCCCGCGAACCGGAATATTTTGAGACAGGTTCTATTCTTTCCCCATTTCCCTTCGATGCGCCCGCTTTTTGAGGACTTCCCGCTTGTCTGATTTTTTGCGCGAGCGGCCGAGGCCGAGTTTGATCTTTACGAAACCGCGCTTCAGGTACGCTTCAAGCGGAACGAGCACCAGCCCCTTTTCCTGCAACGCGCCCGTCAACTTCTTAATCTCCTCTTTCGTGAGCAGAAGCCGCCGCGCGCGGTCTTCTTCGTAATCGGCGGGTGTGTTCTTCGGTTGGTACGGCGGAATGTGGCTATTCACAAGCCACGCTTCGACTTTGTTTTTCCGGCGTGAGCCGGGGCGTATCAGTACCCGCGAGCCGGCGATCTGAAGCCGGCCGCCTTTCACGCTCTTCACTTCGTAGCCGCGCAGCTCGACGCCCGCCTCGTAGGTTTCGGCAATCTCGTAGTCGAACCGTGCCCGCCGGTTTTCGGCAAGGATATCCATGAGTTCATTGTACCGTATTTCCGACATTGAATGTCGGATTTAATGAATTTCAAATAAAATGCCCGCTTTTTGGAGCCGGGCTTTGTTTTGGGCTGAAAATGCGATATGTTAAAGAGCAAGTGGCGGTGCGGCGGGAAGACTCCTGAGGAAACACGCCAATCCGATTCACAGTTCGGTTGAGTCGTGGGAACCCCACCGCACCTTGCTTGATTTTAGGTCAAATAAGCTGAAGAGGTCAAATAGACGGATGAGTATCAAAACCATGAATCCCGTTAGAGGCCGCGATCGCGGCGTGAAAATTCAAGCCACCCAATGCACAGTCGTTTCTCAAAACCTAACCTGCGGAGTCGCGCTGATCGCGATCTGCCTCTAACGGGATGAAGGAAAAAATTATAGAAATTTTGAAGAAAGCGTTGGAGAGCGATGCGCCGGTCGAGGTTTCGGTTCCGGACGAGGCGGCGTTCGGGCACTACTCCACGAATGTTGCGATGCGGCTCGCGAAGGCGGCAAACGAAAAGCCGATGGAATTCGCGCGAAAGCTCGCGGAGAAGATCGTCCACGTCGCGCCGTTCGGGTTTTTTGAAAAGGTGGAAGCGGCGGAGCCGGGCTTCGTCAATACGTGGTTGAGTAAGAAGACTATTTGGGAGGAGTTTGAGAAAGCGTCAAGCGTCAAGCGTCAAGCGTCAAGCGTCGAAAACAGGAAAAAAACGGTCATTGTGGAATATTCCCAGCCGAATATCGCGAAGATGATGCATGTGGGACATTTGCGCAATACGATCGTCGGCGACGCGCTCGCAAACTTGCTCGCATTTTCCGGCTATAAAGTGATCCGCTGGAATTACCTTGGGGATTGGGGCACGCAGTTCGGCAAGCTCATCGCGGCGTACAAGATGTGGGGGAAAAAAGAGGATGTCGAGAAATATCCCATCGAGGAACTCCAGAAACTATATGTCAGGTTCCATAATGAGGCGGAATCAAACCCGGAACTCGGAAAACGCGGGCAGGAAGAATTCAAAAAATTGGAAGAGGGCGACGGCGAAAACCGGAAGCTTTGGGAGTGGTTCAAAAACGAATCGCTCAAGGAATTCGAGCAGCTGTACAAAGCCCTTGGCGTGAAATTCGACCTTTGGATCGGCGAGAGTTTTTTTGAGGGTGAGATGAGGCCGCTCACGAAAGAGCTTCTCGACAAAAAAATCGCCGAACCGAGCGAGGGATCCATTTTGGTGAAACTGGACCAGTTCGACCTGCCGCCGGCTTTGATCGAAAAATCCGACGGCGCGAGTTTGTACCTTGCGCGCGACATCGCGAACCTGCGGTATCGGCTTAAAAAATACAAACCGGCAAAAATCCTTTACGTGGTCGGGAACGAACAAGCCCTGCATTTCGAGCAGCTTTTCGCGATCGCAAAAATCTTGAAATTGGGCGCCGCCGAATTGAAGCACGTCAAATACGGCCTTGTCTTGGGGGAGGCGGGGAAAAAATTATCCACGCGGCGCGGCGAGACGATCACGGTCAAGGAAGTCCTGGGCAAGGTGACGGCGCTGGCGCGCAAAGTGGTTGAGGAAAAAGCGCGCGACTTGACGGATGCGGAGAAGGACGAAGTGGCGCAGGCCGTCGGCATCGGCGCATTAAAATACAACGATCTCAAGGAAAACCGGACGACGGACATCGTCTTCGATTGGAATCGGATGCTTGATTTCACGGGCGACAGCGCGCCGTATTTGCAATACACATATGCGCGGCTAAGGAGCATTTTAAGGAAAAGCGGCAAGCTCCAAGCTCCAAGCTCCAAGCTCCAAGCTCAAACTTTAGACCTCGACATCGAGCTCGCACTCATGCGGAAAATCTTTGAATTCCCCGATGTCGTTCTGCGCGCGGGCGAGACGTACGCCACGAGCATCCTCGCCGCCTACCTTTATAAGCTGGCCGTCATGGCGAACAAATATTACGAAACCACGCCGATTTTGAAAGACCTTCGCGAAGACCGCAAAGCCGCGCGCCTCATCTTGATTGAAACCGCCGCGAAAACTTTGCAGACCGGGTTGGGATTGCTGGGGATCAAGACATTGGAGAAAATTTGATGGAAAACGTTTTTCTGTCATCCCCGCGCAGGCGGGGATCCACGCTTCCCAAAAAAGTTGCGTTTACTGATATCTTATGATATCTTGTAAATAGGAAAATTTATGCCAAACATAGCCGAGGAACTCGAGCTTCAGTTTCAGCAAGAACAGGAGCGCACGAAGGAATGTTCGGTTGATGTTCGCCAGCTCTTATCTCACGAGACCTGCAATACGCGGCGGCAGTTAGTTGAAGTCCTTAAGATGCGCATTGCCGTGATTGAAGCTGAAATCGGCAATGATGAATTCTTTCGACGCATTCCGTCTTGATGTTTCCCCGCGGGGCTTCGGCTCCGCTTTTTATTTGGAGAATACCGGAAAATCTGGTATTTTGAAGGGAATCCGTTCTTCTTCGTCATTCTGAGCGACAGCGAAGAATCTCGTTCCGAAGGGATCCTTCGCCTAATGGCCCAGGATGACGAATAAAAAGAATTATGCCAAAGAAGACAACTAAATCATCCAAGCCGAACTTCCTCGACGGCGAATTCAACTTGCCGAAGATCGAAGAAAAAATTTTGGACTATTGGGACTCGCGGAAGATTTTTGAGAAATCGCTCGGACAGACGAAAGGCGGCCGGCCGTTCACTTTTTATGACGGGCCGCCGTTCGCGACCGGCCTCCCCCATTACGGCCACATTCTGGCTTCAACCATCAAAGATCTCGTGCCGCGCTATCAAACAATGAAAGGCCATTTCGTGCGCCGGCGCTGGGGCTGGGATTGTCATGGACTGCCGATTGAAGAAATCGTCGAGCGCAAGCTCGGCATCTCCGGCAAAAAGGAAATCGAAAAAATCGGCATAAAAAAATTCAACGAGACATGCCGCGATACGGTTTTGATGTACGCGGAAGAATGGGGAAGGACCGTCCGTCGCATCGCGCGCTGGGTCGAGTTCGACGACTCGTACAAGACAATGGACGCCGATTATATGGAATCGGTGTGGTGGGCGTTCAAGCAGATGTACGACAAAAAACTGGCGTACGAAGGCCGGCGCGTGCTCCTCTATTGCCCGCGCTGCGAAACACCGATCTCGAATTTCGAGGTGGCGATGGACAACAGCTATAAGGATGTGAGCGAAGAGACGGTGACGGTGAAGTTCAAGTTAAATGCGGGCCAGCAAATCAACAAAAATTTCACGACGGACGATAAAACATATATTTTGGCGTGGACGACTACGCCGTGGACATTGCCCGGAAATGTTGCGCTCGCGATTAGTGAGAACATTGATTATAGAAGAATGGATGTATTAGTTGGCGAACATCAAGGTGAAAAATATATTATGGCGAGCAATCGTGTTGTTGATGTCTTAAAAAATTCTGACATATCTTTAACGGGACAAGGTTTGGGCGCAAAGATTTCTGGAAAAGATTTGATCGGCTTGGAATACGAGCCACTCTTTGAAGTTCCGGCTGTAAAGTCCGATAAGGCGTTCAAAATTTATCCCGCCGACTTCGTGACGACTGACGAAGGCACCGGCATCGTGCACACCGCCGTCGTTTACGGCGAAGACGATTACAATCTTGGCGTCAAAGTCGGTTTGCCCGTCGTTCCCCTGCTCGACGAGAAAGGGATTTTCAACGACAAGGCGCCGGAACTCGTCCGCGGGATGTATTTCAAGAAAGCCGAAAAAATCATCAAAGACGATTTGGATAATCGCAAGCTGTTATTCAAGCGCGAGCAACATGTCCATTCGTATCCGTTCTGCTGGCGTTGCGGGACGCGCTCTTTTACAACGCGATCCCGGCATGGTTCGTGAACGTGCAAAAAATAAAGCCGGAGCTTCTGAAATCGAACGACCGCGAGATCAACTGGTTCCCGGAGCACCTGAAGCACGGCCGCTATGAAAAGAGCGTGGAGGCAGCGCCGGACTGGAACATTTCGCGGAACCGCTATTGGGGCAATCCGATCCCGGTGTGGAAGTGCGGCAAGTGTCATCACGAAGAGGCGGTCGGCAGTTTGGACGAGCTTGCGAAAAAAGCGGGTTCGACTTCGCTCACCGCAAGCGGCGCGAAAAATAACTATTGGGTGATGCGTCATGGCGAATCGGAGAGCAACATCTTCGACATCATCGATTCCGGCCAGCGGAAATATCTGCATCTCACGCCGCGCGGGAAGCAGCAGGTGGAAAAATCAATCACACATTTCAAAAAAGAGCTGGAAAAGAAAGGCAAAAAAATAAATCTTGTAATCGCATCTGATATCACGCGCACGAAGGAGACCGAGGCGATTGATGCATCGGTTCTGACGGGCGAAAGAGTTTTGTTTGATAAGCGGCTTGAGGAGATCCATCTTGGTCCCTCGCTCACCGGCCTGGTTGACGAAAAGTATGCGCAATTTTATCCGACGTACGAATCGCGTTTCAAAAAACGGCCAGAGGGCGGCGAATCGGTGCGCGATCTCCGCGCGCGCGTTTGGGATTTTTTGAAGGACTGCGAAGCAAAATATAGCGGCAAAAACATCCTCATCGTCACGCACGAATATCCGACGTGGATGCTGTCCCAGGTCGCGGAGGGATGGAGCGAACGGCGGGCGATCGCGGAGAAAAAGGCGAAGCACGGCGAATTCATCGGTTTCGCGGAAATCCGGAAACTGGATTTCAAACTGGTTCCGCGGAACGACACCGGAGAGGCGGATTTGCACCGGCCGTACATTGACGAGATAAAATTCCCCTGTAAAAAATGCGGCGGCGCGATGGAACGCACGCCGGAGATTTTCGATTCATGGATCGAGGCGGGCTCGATGCCGTTCGCGGAATATCATTATCCGTTCGAGAACAAGGAGATTTTTGACAAGCGCTTCCCGGCGCAGTTCGTCGCGGAATACATCGCCCAAACGCGCGCGTGGTTCTACTTGATGCACGTGACTTCGTTCATCCTGTTCGGCAAAGCGCCGTTCGAAAATGTCGTGACGACCGGCACAATATTAGCGGAGGACGGCTCGAAGATGAGCAAATCCAAAGGGAATTTCCCGGATCCGTGGCTCGTGCTCGAAAAATACGGCGCGGACAGTTTGCGGTTCTATCTGATGAACTCCGTCGTCATGCAGGCGGACAATTTGAACTTTTCAGAAAAAGGCGTCGAGAGTGTTTATCGGAAGATTGTGATGATATTGGCGAACGTATATAAGTTCTACGCCACCTATGCGGCGGAAGCGGCAAAGGGCAAATGGCAAATGGCAAAGGGCAAACCAAATATCCTGGATGAATGGATAAAAATCAGGACGGACGAATTGATCCATGAAGTTACGAAATATTTGGACAACTACGACACCGTGCGGGCGACGCGGGCGATCCAGGAATACGTTGACGACCTTTCGACGTGGTATCTCCGCCGGAGCCGCAAAAGGAAAGAAGTGATATTTTTTGAAACGCTCCGCGATTGCCTGATGCGGACGGCGAAGGTCATCGCCCCGTTCGTGCCGTTCTTGGCGGAAGCCCTGTATTTGGATCTCGGCGGTGCGGAGGAATCGGTGCATTTGGAGGAGTGGCCGGCGGAGGCGAGGAGCAAGGGGCAAGCAGGGAGGGACGAGGAATTGCTTAAACATATGAAAGTAATCCGTGAACTGGCAAGCTTGGGATTGGCGGAACGAGCAAAAGCAAAAATAAAAGTCCGGCAGCCGCTAAGAGATATGCTGGCCTATCATCCAGAACTCAAAATGGACGACGATGATTTGATTCAAATTTTAAAAGATGAAGTGAATGTCAAAGAGATCATTTTTGATGCCGGACTGAAAACGGGAGTCCAACTTAACACAACCATCACGCCGGAACTGCGCGCGGAAGGATATTTGCGCGAAGTGGCGCGGATGGTGCAGGAGCTGCGACAGAAAGCCGGGCTTGCGCCGAAGAATAAGATTGCCCTCTATCTCGCGCTGCCCGCGGAAATCCAGAATGCGATTATGAAGCACGAAAACGCGCTCAAATCAGACGTTGGGGCGAAGCTGATCGAATACAAAAAAAACGAAAAGTTCGAAGCAGAAGAGGAAACGAAGCTAGACGGGCAGGAAATTTGGGCGGGGATCAGAAGAGTTTAGGGTATAGGGTATAGGAACACGAGTTCCACCACATCATCGCAAAAAAGTTAATAGGTCTTATTCGGCCGAATAAGACCTAGACGGGACAATTGAATTATTTCAAAATTTATAAATCGAGGCCGATTTTTTCCTTTATTTCCGCCATTTTTTTCTGGGCTACTGCGTTGGCTTTTTGCGAGCCGGATTGGAGAGCGGCAATTAGCGATTGGCGATTGGCGATTAGCGAAACTTTTCTTTCTCGGAAATCGGCGAAATGATCGGCGACAAGATCAGCGAGCGATTTTTTGAATTCGGAATAGTTCTTGCCGGCGAATTCTTTTACGATCAGTTTCGGTTCTTTCTCGGCAAGCGCGGCGTAAATATCGATGAGATTGGAAAGCCCCGGTTTTTTCCCGCGGTCGTAGCTTATCTCGATGCCGGAGTCAGTCGTCGCGCGGGCGATTTTCCGCTTGATTTCTTCCGGCGAATCGTCAACGAAAAGACAGCTTTCCGGCTGGGATTTGGACATTTTCTTCAAGGGGTTTTTGAGCGACATCACGCGCGGAGTTCTAGTGAGCAAATCCTTCGGCTCAATGAATGTTTTGCCGAAACGATTGTTGAATTTCCGCGCGAGCGTGCGCGTCAATTCAAGATGTTGCAGTTGGTCATCGCCGACCGGAACGACATTCGCGCCGTAGAGTAAAATATCCGCCGCCATGAGGATCGGATAGCCGAAAAGACCGAGATTCACATTTTCTTTCTGACCGCTTGATTTGTCTTTGAATTGCGTCATCCGTTCCATTTCTCCAATTGGCGTGATCGTATTCAAAATCCACGCGAGTTCGCTGTGCGCCGGAATCTGCGATTGCTGGAAAATGGTGGATTTTTTTGGATCAGTGCCAGCCGCCAAAAAATCCGCGGTGAGATTCAAAATCTGCTCCCGCTTTTCTTTCGGATCAAAATTCTCAGTTATCGAATGAAGGTCGGCAAGAAAAAAGTAGCATTCGTATTTCCCCGAATTCTGCAGGTCGACAAAATTCTTCAAAGCGCCCAAATAATTGCCGATATGCAGCCGTCCGGAAGGTTGGATGCCGGAGACGAGAACCTGCTTCATATCAAGATGATATCATACGACACCGGATGCCCCAAGGACATCCGGTGCCAATTAAATTTCAATGATTACCGGCAAGATCATCGGCCGGCGACGGGTCTTGTTGTACAGGTACTGCCCGACCTGGTCGCGGATGAGCGTCTTCAGGTAATCCGGCTCGATGTCGCGGTAGTTCGGCAGGCGCTCGGCGAGACCGCGGATGCGCTTGCGAATCTCGTCGATCAATTCCTGATTTTCCTTGAGGTATATGAAGCCGCGCGAGATGATGTCGGGGTTTTTCAGAAGCTTGCCGTTCTTGTCGCGGTCAATCGTGATGATGATGACAATCATGCCTTCCGCAGCGAGTGTCCGGCGGTCGCGCAACACGACTTCCTCGACGTCGCCGACGCCCAAGCCGTCCACCATGACGTAGAACGCGGGCACCGTCTCGCCGGTCACATTGAAAGAATCCTTCGTGAGTTCCGCGACCTCACCGTTGTCCATCAGAATGACGTTCTCTTTCGGGATGCCGACCTCGCGCGCGGAGATTCCGTTCGCGGCGCGCATGAAATAATAGCCGTGCACCGGCACGAGGAACTTTGGATTGATTAATCTCATGATGAGCTTCAAATCCTCCTTCGGCGCGTGGCCGGACGAGTGGATGTCCACCAAGCTCGAGTGGTAGACGATTGCGCCCTGCCGCGCAAGGTTGTCCTTCACGGATTGCACGCTGCGCTCGTTGCCCGGGATGACGGACGAGGACAGGACAAACGTGTCGCCGGGCTTGATCTTCAGGTGCTTGTGCTCGCCGGTGATGATCTTCATCAAGCTTGCGTTTGATTCGCCCTGCGCGCCGGTCGAGAGGATCAGCAATTTGTCGTCGCGGACCTTTGCCGCGTCCTCGATGGGGATGATGGTGCCTTCCTTAGCTTTGACGAAGCCGAGGTTCTGCGCGATCTGGACGTTCGTCTTCATCGAATAGCCGGAGAGCGCGACCTTGCGGCCGATGCGCTCGCAGATCTTCACGATCTCCGCGATGCGGGTCAAAAGCGAGGCGAACGTGGCGACGATGATGCGGCCCTCCGCTTTCCTGAAAATTTCCTCCAGATTTTTTTCGACGGTCTTTTCCGACAGCGAGTGGCCGGTTTTTTCGGCGTTCGTGCTGTCAATCATCAAGCTGTGGATGCCCATCCTGCCGATCTTTTCAAACTCTTCGAGGCCCTGCGGCTCGTCCTTGTCGTTGTAGTCAATACGGAAGTCGGCGAAGTGCACGACGTTGCCGATGGGCGTTTTCATCAAGACGCCGGTCGTCTCCGGGATCGTGTGCGGCACGCCGAAGAAGACCGCGTCGAAATAATTCGAGAGCTTGATCTCGTCGCCGTTCTGCACGACCTGCACTTTCATCTTCGGCGCGTTCGGGAAATCCTCCTGGCGCTTTTCGATGATGGCCTTCGTGATCGAGGTCGTGTAGATTGGCGGATTGCCAAGCTGCTGTAGGAGGTGCGGCAGGGCGCCGATGTGGTCATAATGGCCGTGCGTCAGGATGATGGCTTGGATATTTTGCTTTTTCTTTTCGAGGCATGAGACGTTTGGGATGATGTAATCAATGCCCGGCGTCTCCTCTTCGGGAAACTGCAAGCCGACGTCAATGATCACGATTTCGTTTTTGTATTCCAAAAACATGCAGTTGCGGCCGACTTCCTCAAGCCCGCCGAGCGGCACGAAGCGGAGCGCTTCTCCTTTGCCGACTTCAGCTGGCCGCTGCAGGAATGCTGGGCGGTTCATGGTGCCGGTGCTTGCCCGAGCCGAGCGGGGCGTCGTACCCTGCGGCAAGCGCGGAGTCCGCGGCGGACGCGGCGGGGCCGACCGACGCGTTTCTTTCGGGGGGACTCCAGCGGGCCGTGGAAGCAAGAGACCGAACCGAACCAAGTACAAAAAA
>CAVUWW010000050.1:0-6733 GCA_963745135.1 uncultured bacterium
ATAATTTGACGAAAACAAAGGAACGGGCACCGAGAAGACCGTCTTCAAAATCCCGCATCCGTTTCCGTATTTCTGTCGTCCCCGCGAAGGCGGGCAACCGTTCGCAGCCCTCATTAAGGTTTCATATGTTGCCGTTGCGCTTTGCGGCGGAATAGCCGCATTCTGGGTCATGGCAGCCATGCAGGCCTGATTTGTTTTCCGAGGCGCGTTTGCGCCTCTTTTTATTGGCTTAAAATGCTCTGGAAATCAATTGTGATCTCTGGTAAAATTCTCAAGTGAGTGGATCCCGGGTCAAGCCCAGGATGACAATGAAATCCCATGATCATCACTTACTTCGGCAACTCCTCCTTCCGGCTCCAGAGCGGCGACGTCTCCTTGCTCACGGACCCGGAAAACAACCGGCTGAAGGCCGATGTGACTTTGAAAACCTTGACGCCGACCTCGGGCGATTCCAGCTTGCCCTCCGAATCCTCGGCGAAGGAGGTTGAGATGCTCATCGCCTTCCCGGGCGAGTATGAAAGCAAGGAAATCGAGATCGAGGGCTTTCCGATCGCCGACGAGTCAACCGAGAAATTCTTGAAGACAGCATACCGCGTTTCATGGGAGGGCATGAAATTCGTCTTCCTCGGGCACCTTTCGCGGCAGATTGATGCGACGTTGATGGAAAAGTTCGCTGACCCGGACGTTTTGTTTTTGCCGATCGGCGGCGGGCATTTTTTGGAGCCGGAAGTGGCGGCGAAGATCGCGAAACAGCTCGAGGCGCGCATTGTGATCCCGAGCTTTGCAAAGGATCCCGACGCGTTCCTGAAAGCGCTCGGCAAGAAAGCCGAGACGATGGAGAAGTTCGTGTTCAAACAGAAGGACATTGCGACGGACAAAGGGCGGGTTATCGTTTTAGAAAGTCAGTAGGGTATAGGGTTTAGGGTATGGGGTATAGGGAAGAAATTCCCCACCCTAGACCCTAGACCCGATACCCTAGACCCGATACATGAATTCATTCCTCGACCAACTTCAATCGCTGGATGAGCGCAAAAAAACGCAAGTGCTCGTTATCACCACCATCGTCATCATGGCCATCGTCATTTATTTCTGGCTCGGCTATTTCAACAGCATCGTCTCGACCGTTTCGCTGCCGACGGTGGCGGACAATCAGGGGCAGGCCGCCACGAACACTCCGACAACCACTGGCCAAACGCAAAACATTCCCGGATTCTTCCAAATAATGGGCAGCGGCTTGGCGTCCATCGCCCACGCGTTCGGCAATATGCTGGAAGCGCCGCGGAAGTATGCGGTGAAACCGAATTGAGGGTATGGGGTTTAGTGAACCCCAGACCCCAGACCTTCATGAATTTACAAAAACGCGAAATTTCACAGGAACTCTCCGAGTCCTACCTCGAATACGCGATGTCCACGATCGTGGCGCGCGCGCTGCCTGACGTGCGCGACGGCATGAAGCCGGTCCACCGGCGCGTGTTGTGGGCGATGTGGGATTCGGGCCTGACCTATAACGCAAAGACGAGGAAATCCGCGAACGTCGTCGGAGAGACGATGGCGCGGTACCATCCGCACGGCGACACGGCGATTTACGATACCCTCGTCCGCATGGCGCAGGATTTTTCATTGCGCTATCCGCTCGTCTTCGGGCAAGGAAATTTCGGATGTTTTACGGCTGATACAAAGGTAACGCTGGCCGATGGTCGTATGCTTTCTTTTGCCGAACTGATAAAAGAATACGGGGAAGGCAAGAAAAATTACACCTATACCGTCAACAAGGCCAACTTCATTTCGATTGCGGAAATCAAACATCCAAGACTTACGAGAAAAAACGCCGAACTGGTTGCGGTTGCTTTGGACAACGGTGAAAAGATAAGGTGTACGCCGAACCATCGGTTCATGCTGCGGAACGGCGAATACCGGGAAGCGCAAGATTTAAAACCGCAAGATTCTCTTATGCCGCTCTACCGGAAAATTTCCGAAAAAACAGACCGATTGCAGAGGGAGGGCTATGTCCTTATATGTCAAAATAAAACCGACGAATGGGTTCCTGTGCACCATTTGGCGGACAATTACAACCTCACGCACGGTGAATACCAGAAATCAGCGGGCAGGGTGCGACATCACGTCGATTTCAATAAATTGAACAATAATCCTGGTAACGTCCGCCGCGTAGGTTGGGGTGAGCATTGGCAGATTCACTACAAACAAGCTTCCCAACAACACCAAAATCCAGAATACCGGAAAAAAATTGCGGAAGGCCGAGATAAATACTGGGCAGACCCAATCAATAAAGAAAAGAAGGCCAAGGAAATTTCTACGAGAAATGTTTTAAATTGGCAGAATCCAGAATACCGCGAAAAGATGCGGCAGTTTTTGAGCGACGTAAATAAGCAATTTATCGAAGAACATCCTGAAAAAAGGAAAATGCTAAGCGAACAATTTACAAGAACTTTAAAACGACTTTGGCAAAATCCCGAATACCGCGCCGATATGCACGAAAAAATAATCAAAGGAAATAAGAACCATACGACCAACCGCACGGGAAAATTGAAGTTCCTAACCGTTTGTCAAGCCGTTACGCGACGCTACGGAATTTTGAGCAAAGAAGATTACGCGGAATTTCGCAAGGAACTTTATCCATCCGGTGCCGCTCCCCACTGGGAAAACGGGCTGGAAAAATATTTCCAGAACGATCCCAATCTGGTGCGCCATGAGATAAACAAGAACCACCGGGTTATTCGCGTTGATAAGCTCGACGAGACCGAAGACGTGTATGATTTGACCATTGACGGAAGCCACAACTTCGCCCTAGCGGCCGGAGTGTTCGTACACAATTCTCTTGACGGCGACCCGCCGGCGGCAATGCGTTACACAGAAGCGAAGCTCGCAAAAATCGCAAACGAGCTGCTCGAGGACATCGATAAGGAAACTGTCGATTGGATCCCGAATTATGACGCGACGCGCGACGAGCCGCGATTGTTCCCGGCAAAGCTGCCGAACCTGCTTTTGAACGGCTCGCTTGGCATCGCGGTCGGCATGGCAACGAGCATCCCGACGCACAACCTGAACGAAGTATGCGACGCGATTTTGTACCTCGCCGACAATCCCGACGCGACGACCGAGGACCTGCTGAAGTTCGTCAAAGGTCCCGACTTCCCAACCGGCGGCATCATCTACGACACGAAAGCTATAAGGGAGGCTTACGTCACCGGCCGCGGCGCCATCGTTACGCGCGCGAAAGCGGAGATTGTTGAGAAAAAATCGGGCAAGCAGTTCGACATCGTGGTTTCCGAAATCCCCTACATGGTAAACAAGTCCGAGCTCGTGAAGACCATTGCCGAGCTCGCGCAGGAAAAGAAGATCGAGGGCATCAAGGACCTCCGCGACGAGTCCGACCGCGAGCAGGCCGTACGCATCGTGATCGAGCTCAAGAACGACGTCGTGCCCCAAAAAATCTTGAACTGGCTCTACAAGCACACCGACCTCGAAAAGAATTTCAACATGAATATGATCGCGCTCGTGAACGGCATCGAGCCGCGGCTACTGTCCTTGCGCGATATTTTGGTTGAGTATATTGCTCACCGAAAAGAAATCGTCCGCCGCCGCACGCAATTTGACCTGAAGAAGGCGCAGGAGCGCGCGCATATTCTCGAGGGTTTGGCGAAGGCGCTCGATGCGATCGACCGCGTGATCGCAACCATCAAGAAATCAAAAGACAAAGACGAGGCGCACGCAAACTTGATGAAATTGTTTAAATTGTCTGACCTCCAAGCGACGGCGATTTTGGAAATGCGCCTGCAGACGCTCGCGGCGCTCGAGCGCAAGAAAATTGACGATGAGCTGAAAGAAAAGAAAGCGCTCATTGAAGAGCTGACGGCGATCCTGAAAAGTGCGGCGAAGATGCTCAGCATCATCAAGCGCGAAGTGAGCGATCTGAAGGAAAAATACGGCGACGAGCGGCGGACGCAAGTTGTTGGCCGTGCGCTCGAGGCGATGAGCGACGAGGATCTTGTGCCCGACGAGGACGCGATCGTGACGGTCTCGGGCGGCGGCTATATCAAGCGCCTGCCGCCGGACACTTTCAAGGTCCAGCGCCGCGGCGGCAAGGGCCTGATCGGCTCGGATGTCGCCGACGACGATTTCCTCTCTCACTTCTTCAGCGCGCGCACGCACGACAACGTCCTGTTCTTCACCGACCGCGGCCGCGTGTTCCAGACAAAAGTGCACGAAATCCCGCCGGCGACGCGCACGTCAAAGGGCAAAGCGATACAAAATTTTCTCGAGCTTCCAGCCAATGAGAACGTGTCAGCCATAGTGAACTATGGCCCGCGGACGAACGCGGACAAGACGCAGACACACGCGGACAAGACAGAAAAAAGTCCGCGTCAGTCCACGCCTTCAAGCCCGCGCAAGTCCGCGTACCTGATGATGGCGACCACGCACGGCGTGATCAAAAAGACCGTACTCGAGGACTTCGAGAACATCCGCCGCACCGGCATCCTCGCGATCAAACTGAAAAAGGGTGACCAGCTGAAGTGGGCGCGGCTCACGAGCGGCGCGGATCAAGTGGTTTTGACGACACGGCAGGGACAGTCCATCCGGTTTGACGAAAAGCAGATCCGCCCAATGGGGCGCACGGCGGCGGGCGTGCGGGCGATACGGCTAAAGAAACAAAACGACGAAGTGGCGGGGTTCGCGGTCGTCGGCAAAGGAGAAAACGCACGGCTTTTGGTCGTCATGGCGAACGGCTTCGCAAAACAGACCGCGCTCAAGGATTTCAAAGTCCAACACCGCGGCGGGTCAGGCATCAAGGCGGCGCAGATCACGGCGAAGACCGGCCCCTTGGTTTCCGCGCATGTCATCACGGAAGAAAAGGAAATCTTTGCGCTCTCGGCAAAGGGCCAGATGATCCGCACGGAATTGAACACCGTCCGTAAGACGGGCCGCGCGGCGCAAGGCGTGCGCATCATGAACCTGAAAAGCGGAGACCGGCTGGCAGGCACGGTGGTAATTTAAGAAGGGTATAGGGTTTGGGGTATAGGGTATAGGGTTTTTAAAAACAGGCGCAAGAAGACCGTCTTTGCGAAACCCCGCGAAGACGGTCTTCAAAATTCGGCACCTGTTTTTTTGTCATCCTGGCGAAGGCCGGAACGATATCTGACTGTTTTATCCTCTCGTTTCTATTGTCCGTTCCGCCAGTGATGGCAATTTAGGGAAAATACCCACTCTATATTTCCCGTTTGGGATTTTGATGACGCCGCTCTTGAACGCGAATTCCGGATAATATGGCTCTTTACCGAGGGACTTCAAGGTGTCATTGAACATGCCGTATTCGAGATATGCTTCCATGATTCGGTTCGAATCAATGTCGTCGAGAAGTATGAGCGCCCCAACGACGGCGGTCGAGAAAGCGGCCGTCGTTATTTTTGAAAACAGTGTGGCGTCGCGGGTGATGAAAAGAGCCGCAACGAGGAATAGCGCGAGGATGATAAGCATCGCCCATTCGGCCTTGTTCACGAATCTCGGCGCAACATCGGCAACTTGATTACGCGCTTGCGGGATATAGTAAATGCCCTCATTCAGGTATTGGAGTGCCTGACCCTTCGCCGCCGTGTCGGGATCGGCGGACATGGTCTTGAGCGGCTCAAAGATTGAAAAATAATGCATATCAGTTTCGAGATGGTCTTTAAGCGGATAATCAATAACTGCAAAAAGATACTGCTCGATTCTCCTCTTTATTTCCTCGCCCGTGTCGCCGCCCATAATGTCAGCCAGATGCCAAATGGACCGGACACCGGCATTTTCAATCGCAAGCTGGGTTTTCAACGAAACGAAATTCGTGATCACAACCGAGATCTCGAAACCGTAAAGCACGCCGAACAGAAACGTCGTCGCCGTAAGAAGCGTGTTCACGCTCTCCATGTTGAATATCGGCAAAACAAAAGACGCGACCAAAAGAATAAGTATCGCTATCAATATTTTCGAGACAAATCCTTTCATTTCCGTATGTTAAGAGTATATCACATCCAATCATCCCGCCATTCTCTCAGTGATGCGCAGGTCAGAATTTATATTTGCAAATTTATGGAAATAATGTAGTATGTCCGTATAAGGTCGAAAATTGCCATTATAAACCATGAACCCTGAACGACCAGTCGAAAATAACCAAGAGAATGGAACCGAGTTGCCAGCTTTGGCGGAGACCCTAAAACAAAAGGGTGTAGACCCCGAGAAAGTTGAAACGGCGCTTAACGCATTCGTGGAAATCCAGAGAAAGCTCCATGATTCCATCTGGAAGGTGCCTGCCCACGAGAGGTCGGACGGTGCCGTCTGTGCGAGCCGCAACGCCGCTTCCTCGAGTGCTACCTCCGCTTTGTCCGAAGGCGGTTGTGTCCGATTCGTACAGCGTCAGCGCACTCAGCGAGAGTCGAGCCATGTCATCGCCGACGCGGCCGGTCCCGCCACCCTCCAGGCCAATCCAGAAGATCGGGTCAAGGGCGCGGCGATGGCCGATCGAAGAACCCTAACCACCTCCTCGACCAAGTCGTATGCGTGGGAATGCGGCGTCGCCGGGCTGAGACGGTTTCATCCCATTCCTTGTTAGTGGGTTCTCGCTCCCCAGCCAGTTCAGGAGGTGTAACGACGCCTGCCAGGAAATCAGCAAGGTCCACAATCAGCGCTACGAGGCAGGCCTCCTCCGGCGTCGCTTCGCAACACCATGTCCGGCGTCAAAAAA
>CAVUWW010000051.1:0-11597 GCA_963745135.1 uncultured bacterium
TAAAAGTTCCCGCACCGGCGTCCGCGAACCGTCGTAGGTCATGAGGAGCGGCTCGTCCTTCAAAAAGCTGAATCCCCTTCCCGACGACTCGAGCTGTCCCGAAGAAAACCCGAGATCAAGCAGCAGTCCGTCCGCTTTGCCAAGATTTTCCCGTTCGAGAATTCCCGGAAGGTCGGCATAGTTGGCATGAAGGAAGAAGGGGTTGGAGGTTGGAGGTTGGAGGTTGGAAAGAAATTTTTTCTTGGTTTCCTTCAATAAATTCTCATCCCAATCCAATCCGAGAAATTTTCCTTTCGCGCCCAGTTTTTCCAAAATCGCCAGCGCGTGCCCGCCGCCGTCCACCGTGCCGTCAATGATGAAGTCGCCAGATTGCGGATCGAGATACTCGAGGGCTTCATTTAACAGGACAGGCTGATGCATTTGATTGTCATCATGAGCAAAAGCGAAGGATCTTTTCGAAAAGGATTCCTCGGCTGATGCCCCTGAATGACAGAAAACCTAAATTCCAAGTTCACCCAACTTTTCCGCAATTGCTTCGGACGAACTTTCCGTCTTCGTCTTATACGCCGCCCATGCCAAGGCGTCCCAAACCTCAATGCGGTTGTAGAGACCGGCGACGACCGTTTCCTTTTTCAAGCCCGCATACTTCCGGAGATAGTCAGGAATCAAAATCCTTCCCTGGCTGTCGAGCGCCACATCCGTCGCCCCCGCGAGCATCAGACGCACGAACGCTCGCGAGTTCGCCTGCGCAAGCGGAAGTTCTATCAGCTTCTTAGCAAGGATTTCCCACTCCGCGTTCGCAAAAACAAAAAGACAGTTATCAATTCCGCGCGTGATGATGGCTCCGGCCGCAAGCTTGTCGCGGAATTTCGCCGGAATCGCCATCCGACCTTTCGTGTCCAAATTGTGTTGGTATTCGCCGAGAAGCATGAATTTAATGCGTGGATCCCCGCCTTCGCGGGGATGACCGCTACGCGGTCACTTATCCCCAGAAGTGCTTACTTATCCCCACCTTTATCCACATTCTACCACTTTCCATTAATCCTACGCCACCATTTCAAAATGTCAAAAAAGACCCTTCGTTCCATAAAGAGTCAAAAAATGCCTATATTACTTATATTTATTAGCGGCGAAACCCCGATTTCTGCACCAGATATGCACAGGAAACCATACCAACCCAAAATGAGTGGATTCCCCACTTTTTCGTTTGCCCCAGTGGCTAATCGCTACTGGCTAGTTGATGATGCCGCCGCCAGCACCTGATCGATGATTGTTTTGAAGTCATCGTAACTCGCCGGATTTTGGATCTGCACATCGTTCACGAAGAATATCGGCGTGTGATCAATCTGCGCCGCAGTGCCGCCCGCCACATCCGTCTGGATTTTGTCCAACACCGAAGTCGCATTGATGTCCTGGTTGAACTTGTTCACGTCAAGCCCGAGCGACTGCGCGTAGCCGTCGAAATATTGAGAAACGACTGACGACGCATCAACCGTGGACCATGTCGCCTGGTTTTGATAGAGCAAATCGTGCATCTCCCAATATTTTCCCTGCAGGCCAGCCGCCTCCGCTGCTTGCGCGGATATGCCGGCGTCGGGATGAATCTCGTAAAGCGGAAAATTCCTGAAAGCGAAAAGGACTTGGTCGCCGTAATTTTGAATCAGCTGATCCACGATCGGATTGTACGCACCGCACGCGGGACATACGAAGTCGCCGTACTCAATGACAGAAACTTTTGCGTTTTTATTTCCCTGCGTCCAGTCGGCGGCGGTGACGGGGGGCACGGTCGTTGCGACGAAGGTCGAGCTTGCGTTCGCTCCCATCGAGCCGCCGGTGCCACCCGACGCGACATACGCCACGATGACGCCCGCGATGACGAGGACCAGAAATCCCGCAATGAACCAAATTGTCATTTTATTGGCATCGTTCATGATTGGTATATTATAAAACATCTTCTTTAAAATAAGCAAATCATATTCTCTTTGTCGCTTCAATCGCCACTGACCAGGAGATTAAAATTTCATTAAGTCGCCCCGAGGACGGTCGCCAGGATGACAGAAAAAAAGAAATATTCTATAATCAACCAACATGGAAAAGCTCTACGCAAACCTCAAGAAAACCGCCGATAAGAATGGCGAAGTTGAGTTCGAGGCGGAGATTCCGGTTTCTGTTCTGGACGGATATTTAAAAGAGGAGTTTGCGAGCGCAGCGGAGGATTTTTCCTGGCCGGGATTCCGGAAAGGCAAAGTGCCGGAAAACATCGTCCGGGAGCATATGAGCGAGATGGCATTGCTCGATTCGGCGGCGGACGAGGTCTTGCGCGATATAATATCGGAGATCGCCACAGACGAGAAACTGTCCGTCATGGGACGGCCGCAACTGACTATAACGAAAATCGCGCCGCAAAACCCATTAGGATTCAAAATCCGCTTTGCGCTCTCCCCTGCCGTCGAATTGCCGGACTATAAAAAAATCGGCCGTGCTATCGCCGCACGCGAGGAAAAAATCGAGGTCGCGGAAAAAGAAATTGGCGAAGCGGTCGAGCGCATCAGAAAAATGATCCCGATTGCCGCGCCATCAAAAGATATCCAAACGTCGCCGCCGGAACTGACCGACGATTTTGTAAAACAGCTCGGACCGTTCAAGGACGTCGCCGAATTCCGCGCCGAGCTGAAGCGCCAGATTGCTGGGGAAAAAGGATTGGAGGCGAAGGAAGCGAGGCGCGACGAAATGGTCCGCGAGATTGTGAAGCAATCAAAAGTGAAAGCGCCGCAGATGCTTATTGAGCAGGAAGTTGCCGACTGGAAGGAAAATCGCGACGCCGAGCTCGAAAAGGCGGGCTTGACGCTCGAAAAATATCTGGAGCAGGTCAAGAAGACGGAAGCCGATTTGAAAAAAGACGCGCGGGCGCAAATAGAGGAACAAATGAGGACGAGCTTCGTGCTCCGCGAAATCCGGAAGGCGGAGGACATCCACGCCGACGAGAAGGAAATCCGGGAGAACATCGCGCATTTGAAGCGCCGCTATCCGGAACAGGACGAAGCGTCGCTCGCGAGTGCGGCGGAAGCGATCGCGGTGCAGGGCAAATTATTCAAGGTTTTAGAGGGTGGATAGCGAAATCTGCCGTCTTGGCTTTATGAAGGATGCCCGTAGGGACGTACGAATTTACGAATCGGTACGAATATGCGAATGGAAAAATCTCTTGTCTTATTCGTATATTCGTATGCCTCAATAAAAACAGGCGCGCGGTTTAGGATCTTTCGATCGATCTTTTTCCGCACACCCTTTTTTTGATGACTACCAATCCTCCCCGTCGAAACCGATGAATTTTGCCGGTTCCGACCTTAACTTATTTTCGACATAGGCCGACCAATGCCGCTTTATGAAAACAGCGGCTGCGGCGAGAATCAAGAGGATGCCGACGGCGAAAGACGGAATGGAAAAATTTACCCTCTCGACGGCGGAATCAAAATCATCGGGCGGGAAAGAAAAATTGAGAAGCGGGAGAAGCGCAAGCGCCAACCCCGCAAGAAACAGCCAAAGCGCCAGTCGTTTTTTCAAAGCAAACCTCCAAGGGAACTGAATTCAGGATAATATAAAACTGACAAAATTGGAAGTGTGGATTCCGGCCTTCCGCCCTTGGCGAGACTCGCCCCGAGGGCGGCGGCAGGCTCGGGATGGCCCAATGGGGTCAGCTCGGGATGACAGATTAATTCCGCGCCCTCTTCCTTTCATTCTCGTTCAGATATTTTTTCCTTATCCGGACGCTCTGCGGCGTCACTTCGACGAGCTCACTCTCGTCAATGTAATCGAGCGCGTCCTCGAGCGACAACGTAACGGGCACCTCGAGCTGGTCAGCAAGACCCTCGTTCTTCGCGCGGAAATTCGTAAGCTGCTTTTCGCGCGCAACGTGCACCATGACATCGCCTTCCTTCGCGTTCTCGCCGACCACCATGCCCTCATAGACCGGCACGCCGGCGCCGAAGAACAATTTCCCGCGGCCTTGCGCGGTCACGAGGCCGTAGTTGTTCGAAACGCCCGCTTGCGTCGCCACGATCGAGCCGTGTGGAATCGCCGTAATGTCTCCTTTGTATCCCTCATAGCCGAGGAAAATGCTGTTCATGATGCCGGTGCCTTTGGTCGCCGTCAAAAATTTATTGCGGATGCCGATCAGCCCGCGCGTCGGGATGTCAAAGTCCATGAACGCGACCTTATGGTCGTCCACTTTCATATTTTTCATCACCCCGAGCCGCTTGCCCATCATTTCAATGACCGTGCCGGAATACGTTTCGGGGACTTCAATGGAGACCAATTCGATCGGCTCGAGCTTTTTCCGTTCTCTTCCTTGAAAATCACCTGTGGCTTCGAAACCTCAAGCTCGAACCCTTCACGGCGCATCTTCTCGATCAAGATCGCCAAGTGCAACTCGCCGCGGCCCGCGACCGTCCATGTATCGCCCGTCCCCGTCGGCGTCACGGAAAGTGCCACGTCTGTCTCGAGCTCATGTTCAAGCCGGTCTTTTAGGTTGCGCGACGTAGTGAACTTGCCTTCCTTGCCGCGAAACGGCGACGTGTTCATGCCGAACGTCATCTTAATCGTCGGCTCGTCAATATGGATCGTCGGCAGCGGCATCGGATGCTCGGGGTCGGTGATCGTCTCGCCGATTGTGATGTCGGAGATGCCGGCAATCGCGACAATCTCCCCCGCTTCCACCTGCTCCACGTCCACGCGATTCAGACCGTCGAAGACCATTACAGAGGTCAGCTTCTCCTTTTTTATCTCGCCGGACCGCGTGACATGCGCCACGATGGAATTGTTTTTGAGCGTGCCGGAATATAGCCGGCCGATGGCGATTTTCCCCTTGTAGTTGTCGTTCGCCAAATTGACCGTCAAAAATTGAAGAGTATTCCCGTCCCCTGTCTTCTGTTCTCCATTCTCCGTTCTCTGTTCTCCCGTCTTCGGCGGCGGGATGTATTTCACGATCGCCTCAAAGACCGGCTCGATATCTTTCATCTCGCTCAAATTTTTCGTGAACCCGGCCTTCCCCTGCGCGCCGGCGGCGTAGATGACGGGAAACTCAATCTGCTCCCCGGTCGCGTCGAGCTCGAAAAAAAGGTCGTATGTCGCGGAGAGCGCCCACTCCGGCCGCGCGTCGGGCTTGTCGATTTTATTGATGACGACGATGACCTTGTGCCCCGCCTGGATCGCCTTTCGTAAAACGAACTTCGTCTGCGGCATCGGGCCTTCTTTCGCGTCAATGAGCAAAAGCACGCCGTCCACCATGCGCATGATGCGCTCCACCTCGCCGCCGAAATCCGCGTGGCCGGGAGTGTCCACGATGTTAATCTTCACGTCCTTGTAAATCACGGAAGCGTTCTTTGAAAAAATCGTAATGCCGCGCTCGCGCTCCAGCTCGTTTGAATCCATGATGAGGTCGCCCGATGCGCCGGTCTTCAACTTAAAACTGGCGGATTGCTTCAATAAAGCATCCACCAAGGTTGTCTTCCCGTGGTCCACGTGGGCGATTATGGCAATATTTCTTAATTTCATGACACAAAATGAGATCCTTCGCCTAGTGGCTCAGGATGACAAATTTCGTCATTCTGAGACCACGGCCGAAGAATCCCTTGATTAGCAACCCTATTATATTAAATTTTACCCAAAATGGCAAACACAAAGCCCCGATTGCCCGGGGCTTTGGATGTCAGTTTTTTATTCCCTGACTACTAGCTGCTAACTACTGGCTGCTTACAGGTGCGGCTCCGTCCGGTCTTTCAACTTGCCGACCAAGTGCTCTGCATAATCGCGGCCGCCGAGGCCGAACGCCAGGCCGCCTGCGAGCGCAAGCATCGCTATAAAACCCGTCACGATGCTCTGGATGATCTCCGCCGCGATGTCCAATTGCGTCAAGGCCGCCAAGAGGCCAAAGACCACAATTGCCCACCATGTGAGCGAGCCCAAGAAATGCGCCGCGTGAAGCTTCGCACCCATCACGGAAGCCGTGACGATCCGCCGCGCCAAGCCACCGAGGACCACCGCCGCGAGCATGATCAAAACCGCCGCGATCACGTTCGGCAAATAATTGAGGACACCCGTCAGGAACCCCGAGAGCGCGTACAAGCCCAAGCTATCCGAAGCCGCGAGCAGGAACGCGATCACGATGAACCAATACACCAGCTTCCCGAGAAAATACGAAGCGCGCAGCTTCATGCCGGCACGGTCGAAGTACGGCTTCAGGCCGAGTTTCTCAAGAAATGTGTCGAGCCGGATCGCCTCGAAGACCTTCTGAATGAGCGCGCCCAACCCCGCAGCAACGATTAAGCCGATAATCAGGACCACAAGCGCCGCGACCAGGTTCGGAACGAAGTTCGCGAAACCAATCCAAAGGTTCTGGAGCGAACCCACGACGACGTCAGTCCAACTTTGTACGATCATATGTCAGTGACATGGGACAAGTGACACGGGACAAGGAAAGCCCGCATGGCACCTGAAACATATCAATAAAACTCGACCTTTGGGTGACGAATTCCACCTTTTCTTCATTGTAGCATTTCATGAAAATGAGCTCTGTTGATATAATCAAAGTATGAAAAAATGGACTTTGCGCTTCCGGGCGGTTGATAAAGCCAATTTCCTTGAAATCAAAAATGGCCTGAAAACCGCGGAAACGCGGGCGGCAACCCCAAAATACCGCGCAATGCAGCCGGGTGATGCGCTCATTTTTACTTGCGGCAAAAAACGGATGCAGAAGCAGATAAAAACAGCAAGGATATTCCGCACCATCGGCGCGATGGCCAAAATAATCCCATTCAAAAAAATAATGCCTTCGGTGCGGTCAGCGAAAGAAATGCGGAACGCGTATTATGGCTATCCCCATTACCGCGAGAAGATAAAAAAGCACGGCATCGTCGCGCTGGAATTGAAATAGGAAAATATGCCTGAATATCTCAAAAAGGGCGTTGATTATGTCGGCGTGTGCGTCGTTTATTTCTGCCACAACGGCAATGGGCGGTTTGTCATGGCGCACCGGAACAACAATACGCGCGACGAGCACGGCGCGTGGGATATCGGAGGCGGAGGGCTTGAATTTGGCGACACCGTCGAAGGGACGCTGCGGAAGGAAATTTTAGAAGAATATTGCACCGACGTCCTGGATTATGAATTTTTGGGGTTTCGCGACGTCCACCGCGTACACGAAGGCAAGCCGACGCATTGGATCGCGCTTGATTTCAAGGTGCGCGTCGATCCGGAAAAAGTGGAGAATGGCGAGCCGCACAAGTTCGACGAAGTGAAATGGTTCACGTTCGACACGATGCCGGAGAAAGTCCACACGACCGTGCCCGTTTTCCTAAAATTGTACCGCGAAAAGCTGGCATCATCCTGGACCGTCAGGCGAAGAAACGGCGGCGGCGTATAAACTTTCCCTGCTGCTTTTTAAAATCCAATGCACCGCCGCGCCGCAGGCGAGGCCGATCGCGATTCCACCCAAAATGTCGAGCGGCCAATGGACGCCGACATAGATGCGCGCGGCGCCGATGATCGCCGACAAGATGAAAAACCAAATCCCCCATTCGCGGTTCGCGTACCAAACGACCATCGCGAGCGCGAAGAAGAACGTCATGTGGCCAGACGGGAATGAAGGGCCGGATTCAGGGATGAGCGGCGTGAAATTGAAAACTTCAAACGGCCGCGGGTGCTGGTAAAAAAACCTGATGATCTCCGTAACCAACCCGCGCGACAGAATCACCGCGAGCACGCCTTCCGCAAAAAGATAAAATCTCCGCCTCCAGCCCGCTTCCCGCCAGGCCAAAATCAAGAAAGCCAGCACTAAAAAATAAGCAAGATATTGAGCAAAGAAGATGCCAAGAAAGTCGAGCAAAACACTGCGATGGGCGAAGTGGTAGATGAATTGGAAGACGGAATAATTAAAAGAACTCATTGCTCTATTATAACAAGAAGTCTAAAAGCGTGGATCCCGGCCTTCGCCGGGATGACAGAAATTAAAAAAACAAAGGGAACCTTCAAATCCGAAAAGAAGGTTCCCTTTGTTTTTTTAATTTCTGTCACTTTCTCACAAACGGCAGGAGCGCCATGTATCGCGCGCGCTTAATCGCGGTGGAGAGTTTGCGCTGGTGCTTGGCGCAGACGCTCGTGTGCCGCGGGTCGATGATCTTCGCCTGGCTCGAAACAAAACGCTTCAGGAGATCCGTCTCCTTGTAGTCAATTTCCTTCATATTCTGCGAACAGAAAAAGCATTGGGTCATAAATGGGGTATAGGGTACGGGGTATAGGGTATAGGGTACGGAATTTCTTCGCTATACCCCATACCCTAAACCCTATCCCCTTTAAATTTTCTTCACCTGCAACGAATCCAGCTCGACCGCCGTGTCCCTGCCGAAGATGGGGACGAGCACTTTCACGCTCCCCTTCTCGTGGTTCACTTCCGAAATCTTGCCGTCGTATTCCTTGAATGGACCGTCGGTTATTTTTACCAGATCGCCCACCTCAAAGTCAATGGCCATCTTCGTCTCGCCCTCGCCCGAGCGCGCAAGAAGCAGGTCCACCTCGTCCTTCGAGAGCGGCGTCGGCGTCGTGTTGTCGGGGCCGACAAAGCCCGTCACGCGCGGCGTGTTGCGGACCACATACCACGAATCCTCGGTCAGGATCATCTCCACGAGCACGTAACCCGGGAAAAGTTTGTCCTCCACCGTCGTCCGCTTGCCGCCCTTCACCTTGATCATCTTTTCCTTCGGCACGAGGATATGGAAAATCTTGTCGCCCATCGCGAGCGATTCCACGCGCTGCTCCAAATAGCGCGCGACCGCGTCCTCGTAGCCCGAGTACGTCTGGATGGCGTACCATTGGCGAATCCTCGGCTTGTCGCTATGTGAAGATTGAGTTGGCATGGTCGAAATAATTTTCAATTTGCAATTTACAATTTTCAATGAATTTTCAAGGATTCAATGATTCAATTGAAAATTGCCACATTGGAAATTGATTGGAAATTGAAAATTACCCTGCAATAAATGATTTTAATAGATAACTGAACAGGTAATCAAAAGCCCCCAAAAAAACCGCCAATCCCAATGAGATGCCGATGACGATAGCGGTCAACCGGATCGCTTCCCGCCGCGTCGGCCAGTTCACGTGCCGCAGCTCAGTCCGCGATTCGGCGAAAAAATGTTTTATCCTGTCGAACATGATTATGTGATACCAATATGCGAATGCATGCTAATGATGCGAATAATACGAATCAGACGGCCGTAAACGGGATTCGCATTATTTGTATCATTCGCACGAATTTGTATATTAGCATCTCGCTATTCGTATAGCATATCTCAAGAAACAAAAAAAATACCCTACCGGCACCGGAGATAATTGAAGTGTAGCATACGCATATTGGAAAAGTCAAGCGCCGTTGTTATACTAAAGAACATGAAACTCGCCTTCATCGTACTTATATCCCTCGCGGTCGTGCTCGGTTTTATCACCTATTTCGCCCTTTTCTCCGGGCCGCAATACGTCCAGCCGGCCGAAACGGCGCAGAATACACAGGTTGCACCGATTTCTATACAGCCTGCGGCCTCAACAACTTCAAGCTCTATGTCGGCATTCATCGGCGGGACAAGCTCCAATGTTGGCGCAAGCGGTATCGGAATCGACAATGCCTCCGCTTCGCCGGTTTATCAAACCATGTTCAGCGCTCCCTATCCCATCACCTGGTCCGAAGGCGAACCGCAGCTCTCGATCATGGGCGCGACACTCCAGGCGAACCAGCTTATCTTGAGCGTGAACATCCAAATGGGGCAGACGGCGCAATGCGTCCCGGTGAATCTCCGGCTCATCACGGACGAGGAGGGCGATATGCAGGCGCCGGACGCGCCCGCCTCGCCGAATTTCCCGCTCGCGCCCGACGGCACGTGCCAGGGCGATTCCGAAACCGCCTACAGCGAGAGCGTAACCTTCACGATAAACGCATCGACCAGCATGCCGTTCCTCCTCTCGACCGGCGACCCAGCGAACGGTTTCTTTGAAATCGCGACGACGACCGGAAACGGCCTGCAAGTGGACGTGCCGCAAAAGAACGGCTAGGCATCCATTCCCTGATTCCTTCAACAGCAGGACCGGGCGAAAAGCCGGTCCCATTTTTTTTGCTCCCCAATCTGGACAGATTCAGAACACTGGACCGGGAGAAAACCATCTGCAGCTTAAGCCATCTCGGCCTCTTGCGGCTCGCATAAAAGCGCAAAGTCAATTCATCAGAAGAGAAGCCAGCCGCGCCCTATTGTTAATTTTTTGAAAAAACGTATGATGACGTAAGCAGTCCATGATTGGCGTGAAACCCACCGAATTAGAACGATGTGACATGTGCGGATATTGCAATCCTAGCAGTGCTTTTGGGCTTGTAAGGCGGGAAGGCGGAAATATCTGCTCTTTTTCGTCTCTGCAAGCTTGATGCCGATGTTCGGCAATGCCTTCAGGGCGCGGGCATTCGGAATGAAGTTCACGGCCATCCATGAGATGGCCTTCGGTACCGAGGCGGTCCGGCAGGGAAGCTGAAATCAGTGGCCAGCGACGAACCGACAGTCAGCGCACCGACAAAGATCAGGCCCGCAAGGAACAGCAGGTTGCGTCGGACGAGCACCCTGCTCACCGCGGGGGGCATCCTCATCCCGCCTGTTCCTCGAACAGGATGTCTTCTGCCTCCGAGCCGTAGATTTCCGCCACGGTCTTCTTCTTGAGCTTCCGCGCGTCATCGTCGTACACGATCCTGCCTTCGCGCACACCGATGATACGGTCGGAATACTTGATGGCCACGTCGACCTGGTGGAGATTCATCAGGACCGTGATGTTAATGCCCGCGAAATACGACAGAGCTGGTCCATGATCTTTTTCGCGGAGCCCGGGTCCAGGGACGCGATGGGCTCGTCCGCACAGAGGATCAGGTCGGGGCTCCTGGATGAGGGCACGGGCGATGCCAACGCGCTGCTTCTGGCCGTCCCGGACAGCTGGTCACAGCGCTTGTGGATATGGTCCTCGGACCGCACGCGGTCGAGGATGTCGAACGCCTTTTCCTTTTCCTCCGCGGAGTACAATCCCAGGACTGCCTGCCACCGTGGACTTGTACCCCAAGAGGCCGTGCAGGACGTTATCTATCACGGTCTGCCGCGGCACGAGGTTGAAGTGCTGGAAGATCGTCCCGATGCGGGTCCGCAGGTGGCGGAGGTCCCGCTTCCTTGAGGGCGCAGCACGTCCACGCCGTCGAACTCGATGCTGCCAGAATTCGCCTCGACGAGACGGTTCACGCAGCGAAGGAGTGTTGATTTCCCGCCCCGACCTCCCGATGACGGTGACCAATTGCTCCCACGCGGACCTTGAGACTGACGTCGGCCAGCGCCCGTCACGTCCTTGTACGTTTCTTCGATAGATGTGTGATTTCCAGTATTGCCATCGGCCCACCCTCCTGTGAAAAGCGGCCCCGAGGTGTGCGCCCCGGGGTCGGAGTTGGCGGCGAAGCAGGGTGCTCTCTACTTCATCATCATGCGGATCGAGTCGTACCAGGTCGCGTCGACCGGGAGGAAGCGCTAACTTGTCGA
>CAVUWW010000052.1:0-10932 GCA_963745135.1 uncultured bacterium
CCTCAAGGGGAATCGAACCCCTATTTGTTGGATGAGAACCAACTGTCCTGACCATTAGACTGATGAGGCCTTCTGGAAAAATTTTCAATTTCCAGTTTTCAATTTTCAATTGAAACATTGGCCCATTGAAAAATGAAAATCGACTGGAAATTGAAAATTGCTACTTGAAAATTATACTTCACTCGTCGCGTAGACTTGTTCCCTTATCTCCTCCACCACCTTCTCAAGCTGCATCTCGCGTGCGAGCCCTTCCACGAGCACGAGGTCGCCTTCCTTCATTAATTTCTCCACCGGCTTCGCGGCCTCGTCGGCGATGTCGAAAGATAAAATGGCGCTGCGCTTCATGCCGGCTTCCTTCGCGGCTTCAGCGATGAACTTCGCCCGTGGGCCGACCGTGACAGGATGTCCGCCGAGCCGGCGGCGAGACGCCCCACCCGCTCGTGTGCCTCGATCGAATACTTGCCGATCTACATATCGCCCAAAACCGCGATTTTGCGCCGACCCCGGGCATCCTTCAGAATGTCAAGCGCGGCATGCATCGAAAGCGGACTCGCATAGTAGCAATCGTCGATCACGAGCGTTCTCTTCACGCCAGGCACGAGCTGCGTCCGCGACGGCGCGGACCGGTAGTCCGCAAGCGCCTCGGAAATCTTAACGAGATTCATGCCAAAAATCAATCCGATCGCGGCGGCGGCGGCGGCGGCATACGCGTGCACGTGGCCAAGGACGCCGTCAATCCGCACCGGCACGAAGCTGCCGCCGTATTCGAGCTTGAAGGAGATGCCGGAACTGGCGGCTGGCGGCTGGTCGCTGGTCGCTGGGGAAATCCGGTTCTCAAACCGGACGATTCGCAAATCCGCGCCCTGCGCGAAGCCGTAGGTCATGACGCGCGCGCGGGTGCGGTCCTTCAAATTCAAAACTGTCTGTCGTCGTAATTCAAGACCGCAAAGCCGGTCGAGTTGAGCGATTCGATGAGCCGCCCCTTTTCGCGCGCCACGTCATCCGGCCCCGCGTAGAATTCCACGTGCACCGGAATGTCGCCGACGGCCGTGATGGCACCGATCGTCGGCCGTGCAAGCTTCAGGAGATATTTGATGTCGCCCGGCTTGTCCGCGCCATATTCCAAAACCAAAATGTCCGGATATTTTTTTGATTTCACGATGACACGCCACATGGAACTGAAAATGACTTTCAGCCAGAAAAATAATTTTCGGATTTTTGCCGTACCCACCGGTTGGTTGCGGCTTACCAAACTAACTCGCCTTCGCTCCAGTCGCCTAAAATCGTGAGCGCTACGCCGAGCTCGCTGTTTAAATTTCCTGACGAAACCCGAACGCGGTTCTCCCTCAATAGAACAGCCGCAACAGCAAGCTTCGTCGAGTTTTGCCCACGCTCCCCGTTACGCCAATAATGCGAGGCGAATAACGCCAAATGGTAAGGCGGCAAAGCTTGCGTAAAGTCCCGCGGAGTAAATTAATGAAGAAATGTTTCATTTTTTCTGTCGTCCCGGGCCGAAACCCGGAATCAGTTTTTTTATTGTCATTCCCGCGAAGGCGGGAATCCACGATTTTTTAAGATTTGAGAACTTTGTAATGTAGTTGAATCGTATCTGAATTTAATTTCTTTGTTTCAAGTAGCTTCAACCAGAATCCGAAATCTGCCTTTGTAAACAGTTGGATTCCTTCCCCAATGACTAGCGGTTCCACATCGAGATATATCTCATCAATCAAATTCTCTCGCGCAAAAGAGGTATTCAACTGTCCCCCACCAGCCAAAAATGCCGTTGCAAATCCTCTCCGCTCCAGTATCGCCAAGATTTCCTTCGGCGATTTGTCTGTTACGAAGACTTTATCTCCCCACTGATTTTCTATTTTTTGGCTCGAGACAACGATGTTCAATGCGTCTGGAAATGGAAAATAACCGGATTTTGAAGCTGCAAGGTAAGTGTTTTTCCCCATGATGATATTCCCCGCATTCTTGCTTTGTTCATAAAATCCCTTCAGGTCTTCCCCTGAAGTCCACTCCGAATCGCCGTCCGCTTTGGCAATGCATCCGTTGATGGAAATGCCCATGTAAAGAATCGTTTTCATGGCTTTATTTTAGTAAAATTTGGAAGCATGGATCGCGGCCTTCGCCGGGATGACGGATAAATTGGATTCCCTAGCGGCCGGTGGCTATTGGCTATTGGCTATCCGATCCGGCGGATGTTGTAGTAATTGATGATCCACTGCGCCAAATTTTTGAACGCGGGCACTACGCTGTCCACAGCGAGCGACGTGGCGGGCAAGGTGTTCACCGGATCAAAATAATAAAGCGCGGGTTCGATGCCGGACCGAAGCGACATACCAATCAATCAGCTGGTTCGTGTAGCCGCCATGCACGAGATCCGGCGTGAATGCGCTCCCTGTTTGCCGCCGATCGATAGCCGCTATTGCCGGCGCGCCAGGCACGTTATCCACCGCGCGACCATCATCTGCGTCACCTGTGATGCCGCGCTCGCGCTAATGATCCTGCCGAGCGATTCCGGCTGGAGCGCCGCGTTCAAATACGGCCGCATCATCACGCCGCCGTTCGCGATCGTTGAAATCGCGCTGATCAATTCAATCGGCGTCACAGCGATGCCCTGCCCGTATGCTGCGGTGTCAAAATCCACCTGCGGAGACTTCGGGTCTCGAGCTGGCTGATGTCGCCCTTCACCTCTCCCGGCAAATCAATGCCAGTCGCGTCGCCCAAGCGGAATTTTTCCATGTACGCCGCAAAGGTCGCGTTCCCGTCTGGTTCTCAGCGAATATGGCTCCGGTATTTATGGAATATTCTATGACCTGCGTCATCGTGGTGCCCGGGCCGTAAGCGCCGTGCTCGCCGAGGTTGTAATTCGTGATGTGCGCGTGGTTCACGTTCACGTAACCCAAATCATCGTAGGTCGTCTGTGGCGTGATTTTCCCGGCATCAATGCCAGCCGACATCGTGAGCACTTTGAAGATCGATCCGGCTGATACACGGACTCGATAGTGGGGTTCAAAAAATTCGCGATTGACGAGCTGCTATAATAATTCGGATCGAAATCGGGCGTCGCGCCCATCGCCAAAATTTTCCCGGTCTGCGGGTCTTCCACAATCACGCTGCCGCCGGTGACGCCGTGCTGCGCCACGGTGTCGTCCATGATCTTTTCCGCCTCGATCTGGATGTTCGGATCGATTGTGAGATCAATGTCCGCGCCGCCGCCGAGCGCCGCGCCGTTGCTCCTGCTCGATGCCGTCGAACCCGCGTTCGCCGTTCGTCGCGCTATCCGGGCAAACGTAGCCAGAACCTGTGACGCGACCGTGCCCAGCGGATAGGACCGTTGAGCACACTGTCCACAATGATTCCCTTGACGCCAAGCCCGTGGCATCAGCGACAGACTCGTCCGCTTCCCGCTACAAGAAGCTCATATGAATGTTGGCCACCGACAAAATATTTTCAGCGTCAAACCGGCATATTGATGACCGGCGCGAGCTCGTTCGCCGCCTCCTGCGAATCCTCGACTGCGGACGGCACGGCATAAATGACCGGAAAATTCCTGGTCCACCGCGGCCGGCAGGGTGGTGCCGCTCTTGTCCGTAAACTAAATCGCGCCGCGGTTCGCGGTCGTGTCCGCCGAGCGCCGCCTGTTCGGGGACCGCAGCCGCGCCGTTAAGTGAGCGTTGGTCGCAAAGCTGCAGCTCGGAAGAATAAAACGCCTGAAAGCCGTAAGCGCGGCGAGGGTGATGATGAGGAGGGTTACTGGTCATACGAATTTACGAATTATTACGAATGTACGAATAAGAGGTCGAATTTCCGATTCGTAAATTCGTACCGATTCGTAAATTCGTATGCCTACTTCACCGCCACCGTCTGGTTCTGCACGGCTGCCTCCGCTATCGGAAAATACTGTGGCTTCCTGATCCGGCACCAAGCCATCCTCGCTTGCCTTGTTTGCGAGTCCGCCGCCGCCGATGATTGCGATGACCTGGTCATTCAGCTGCTGGGGCGATCTACCCACCAAGTCCAGCTGCGCCTTTGGCCGCCGCGATTGCGCCATCCAAGTTGACCACCTTATTATAAAGGAGGATGAGCCCGACCGTCCCCGTGAATAACGCGACCCCAGGACCATGGCCCGCATGAGCCAGTTTTTGTGGTGCGATGAATGAATAAATGTCTTATTTTCTTCCGTCATCCTGAGCCGCCAGGTGAAGGATCCCTTTGGCCCCGACGAAGGGATTGTCTTCGGCTGCAGCTCTGAGAATGACGGTTCAAGCTAATTGCTCGTAGTTTTTGCCGAGCGACTCCTTGGATTTTCTTTTATCTCCGCGCGCGTCGCGACTACCGGCTTCTTTGTCAAAATTTCCGCGGCGTTTTCTTTTTGCATTTTTTGAAATGATTGTTTGACGATGCGATCCTCGAGCGAATGGAAACTGATGATGACGGCCCGCCCGCCCGGCTTCAGGATCATTCTCATGTTCTTAAGGACATTGGAAAGGTTCTCAAGCTCGCCGTTCGCGTAGATCCGCAGCGCTTGGAAAGTGCGCGTCGCAGGATCAATCCGTCCCTGTTCATAATTTTTGGCAACGCCCGATGGATTATTTCTGCCAGCTCACCGCTCATGCTGATCGTTCTCTTCCTCTCTTGCTCGACGATCGCCTTCGCGATCTTCCGCGACTGCCGCTCGCCGCCAAGTTGAAAGATAATGTCCGCCAGTTCCTTTTCTGAAATCTTTTTTAAAAGTTCCCGCACCGGCATCCGCGAACCGTCGTAGGTCATGAGGAGCGGCTCGTCCTTCAAAAAGCTGAATCCCCTTCCCGACGACTCGAGCTGTCCCGAAGAAAACCCGAGATCAAGCAGCAGTCCGTCCGCTTTGCCAAGATTTTCCCGTTCGAGAATTCCCGGAAGGTCGGCATAGTTGGCATGAAGGAAGAAGGGGTTGGAGGTTGGAGGTTGGAGGTTGGAAAGAAATTTTTTCTTGGTTTCCTTCAATAAATTCTCATCCCAATCCAATCCGAGAAATTTTCCTTTCGCGCCCAGTTTTTCCAAAATCGCCAGCGCGTGCCCGCCGCCGTCCACCGTGCCGTCAATGATGAAGTCGCCAGATTGCGGATCGAGATACTCGAGGGCTTCATTTAACAGGACAGGCTGATGCATTTGATTGTCATCATGAGCAAAAGCGAAGGATCTTTTCGAAAAGGATTCCTCGGCTGATGCCCCTGAATGACAGAAAACCTAAATTCCAAGTTCACCCAACTTTTCCGCAATTGCTTCGGACGAACTTTCCGTCTTCGTCTTATACGCCGCCCATGCCAAGGCGTCCCAAACCTCAATGCGGTTGTAGAGACCGGCGACGACCGTTTCCTTTTTCAAGCCCGCATACTTCCGGAGATAGTCAGGAATCAAAATCCTTGCTAAGAAGCTGATAGAACTTCCGCTTGCGCAGGCGAACTCGCGAGCGTTCGTGCGTCTGATGCTCGCGGGGGCGACGGATGTGGCGCTCGACAGCCAGGGAAGGATTTTGATTCCTGACTATCTCCGGAAGTATGCGGGCTTGAAAAAAGGAAACGGTCGTCGCCGGTCTCTACAACCGCATTGAGGTTTGGGACGCCTTGGCATGGGCGGCGTATAAGACGAAGACGGAAAGTTCGTCCGAAGCAATTGCGGAAAAGTTGGGTGAACTTGGAATTTAGGTTTTCTGTCATTCAGGGGCATCAGCCGAGGAATCCTTTTCGAAAAGATCCTTCGCTTTTGCTCATGATGACAATCAAATGCATCAGCCTGTCCTGTTAAATGAAGCCCTCGAGTATCTCGATCCGCAATCTGGCGACTTCATCATTGACGGCACGGTGGACGGCGGCGGGCACGCGCTGGCGATTTTGGAAAAACTGGGCGCGAAAGGAAAATTTCTCGGATTGGATTGGGATGAGAATTTATTGAAGGAAACCAAGAAAAAATTTCTTTCCAACCTCCAACCTCCAACCTCCAACCCCTTCTTCCTTCATGCCAACTATGCCGACCTTCCGGGAATTCTCGAACGGGAAAATCTTGGCAAAGCGGACGGACTGCTGCTTGATCTCGGGTTTTCTTCGGAGACAGCTCGAGTCGTCGGGAAGGGGATTCAGCTTTTTGAAGGACGAGCCGCTCCTCATGACCTACGACGGTTCGCGGATGCCGGTGCGGGAACTTTTAAAAAAGATTTCAGAAAAGGAACTGGCGGACATTATCTTTCAACTTGGCGGCGAGCGGCAGTCGCGGAAGATCGCGAAGGCGATCGTCGAGCAAGAGAGGAAGAGAACGATCAGCATGAGCGGTGAGCTGGCAGAAATAATCCATCGGGCGTTGCCAAAAAATTATGAACGGGGACGGATTGATCCTGCGACGCGCACTTTCCAAGCGCTGCGGATCTACGCGAACGGCGAAGTTGAGAACCTTTCCAATGTCCTTAAGAACATGAGAATGATCCTGAAGCCGGGCGGGCGGGCCGTCATCATCAGTTTCCATTCGCTCGAGGATCGCATCGTGAAACAATCATTTCAAAAAATGCAAAAAGAAAACGCCGCGGAAATTTTGACAAAGAAGCCGGTAGTCGCGACGCGCGCGGAGATAAAAGAAAATCCAAAGGAGTCGCTCGGCAAAACTACGAGCAATTAGCTTGAACCGTCATTCTGAGGCTGCAGCCGAAGAATCCCTGCGTCGGGGCCAAAGGGATCCTTCGCCTGGCGGCCCAGGATGACGAAAGAAAAAAATGACATTTATTCATTCATCGCACCACAAAAACTGGCTCATGCGGGCCATCGTCCTGCTCATGGTCGCGTTATTCACGGGGACGGTCGGGCTCATCCTCCTTTATAATAAGGTGGTCAACTTGGATTACGCGATCGCGGCGGCGAAGGCGCAGCTCGAATCGGTGGGCACCTCGAGCACGCAGCTGAATCACCAGGTCATCGCAATCATCGGCGGCGGCGGACTCGCAAACACGGGAAGCCAGGACGGCTTGGTGCATCAAAGCAGTATTTCCCGATAGCAGCGGTGGCCGTGCCAAACTATACGGTGGCGGTGAAGTAGGCATACGAATTTACGAATCGGTACCAATTTACGAATCGGAAATTCGACCTCTTATTTGTACATTCGTAATAATTTGTAAATTCTTATGACCATAATAGTAACCCTCCCCATCATCGCCCTCGTCGCCGCTTATGGCTTTTTGGCATTCCATCTTTCCGAGTGAGCTTGCGAAGAACGATTACTATACGGCGCGGGCGGATCCGAACAGGCGGCGCTCGCGGACACACCGCGAACGGCGGCGCTATTTGATTTACGGACAAGAGCGGCGCCGCCTGCCGGCCGCGGTGAACCATGATTTTCCGTCATTTATGCCGCGCCGTCCGCAGTCGAGGATCCGCAGGAGGCGGCGAACGAGCTCGCGCCGGTCATAATATGCCGGTCTCGACGCTCGAAAATAATTTGTCGCGGCCGAACGATTCATATGAGCTTCTGGTGCGGAAAGCGGATCAGCCTGTCGCTGATGCCGTGACGGCGCTTGGCGTCAAGGGAATCATCGTGGACAGCGAGCCCGACCGGTTCTATCCGCTGGGCACGGTCGCGTCACAGGTTCTTGGTTACGTTGGCCCGGATAGCGCGACGAACGGCGAACGCGGGTTCTACGGCATCGAGCAGGAGTACGGCGCGGCGCTCGGCGGCGGCGCGGACATTGATCTCACAATCGATCCGAACATCCAGATCGAGGCGGAAAAGATCATGGACGACACCGTGGCGCAGAACGGCGCCACCGGCGGCAGCGTGATTGTGGAAGACCCGCAGACCGGGAAAATTTTGGCGATGGGCGCGACGCCCGATTTCGATCCGAATTATTATAGCAGCTCGTCAATCGCGAATTTTTTGAACCCCACAATCGAGTCCGTGTATGAGCCGGGATCGATCTTCAAAGTGCTCACGATGTCGGCTGGCATTGATGCCGGGAAAATCACGCCACAGACGACCTATGATGATTTGGGTTACGTGAACGTGAACCACGCGCACATCACGAATTACAACCTCGGCGAGCACGGCGCTTACGGCCCGGGCACCACGATGACGCAGGTCATAGAATATTCCATAAATACCGGAGCCATATTCGCTGAGAACCAGACGGGGAACGCGACCTTTGCGGCGTACATGGAAAAATTCCGCTTGGGCGACGCGACTGGCATTGATTTGCCGGGAGAGGTGAAGGGCGACATCAGCCAGCTCGAGAACCCGAAGTCTCCGCAGGTGGATTTTGACACCGCAGCATACGGGCAGGGCATCGCTGTGACGCCGATTGAATTGATCAGCGCGATTTCAACGATCGCGAACGGCGGCGTGATGATGCGGCCGTATTTGAACGCGGCGCTCCAGCCGGAATCGCTCGGCAGGATCATTAGCGCGAGCACGGCATCGCAGGTGACGCAGATGATGGTCGGCGCGGTGGATAACGTGCCTGGCGCGCCGGCAATCAGCGGCTATTCGATCGGCGGCAAAACAGGGAGCGCGTTCGCGCCGGATCTCGTGCATGGCGGCTACACGAACCAGCTGATTGATTCGTATGTCGGCTTCGGTCCGGCATCAAACCCGCGCTTTATTATTTTGATCCGGTTGAACACCTTGCCCGCCACGTCGCTCGCTGTGGACAGCGTAGTGCCCGCGTTCAAAAATTTGGCGCAGTGGATCATCAATTACTACAACATCCCGCCGGATCGGATAGCCAATAGCCAATAGCCACCGGCCACTAGGGAATCCAATTTATCCGTCATCCCGGCGAAGGCCGGGATCCATGCTTCCAAATTTTACTAAAATAAAGCCATGAAAACGATTCTTTACATGGGCATTTCCATCAACGGATGCATTGCCAAAGCGGACGGCGATTCGGAGTGGACTTCAGGGGAAGACCTGAAGGGATTTTATGAACAAAGCAAGAATGCGGGGAATATCATCATGGGGAAAAACACTTACCTTGCAGCTTCAAAATCCGGTTATTTTCCATTTCCAGACGCATTGAATATCGTTGTCTCGAGCCAAAAAATAGAAAATCAGTGGGGAGATAAAGTCTTTGTAACAGACAAATCGCCGAAGGAAATCTTGGCGATACTGGAGCGGAAAGGATTTGCAACGGCATTTTTGGCCGGCGGGGGACAGTTGAATACCTCTTTTGCGCGAGAGAATTTGATTGATGAGATATATCTCGATGTGGAACCGCTAGTCATTGGGGAAGGAATCCAACTGTTTACAAAGGCAGATTTCGGATTCTGGTTGAAGCTACTTGAAACAAAGAAATTAAATTCAGATACGATTCAACTACATTACAAAGTTCTCAAATCTTAAAAAATCGTGGATTCCCGCCTTCGCGGGAATGACAATAAAAAAACTGATTCCGGGTTTCGGCCCGGGACGACAGAAAAAATGAAACATTTCTTCATTAATTTACTCCGCGGGACTTTACGCGAGCTTTGCCGCCTTACCATTTGGCGTTATTCGCCTCGCATTATTGGCGTAACGGGGAGCGTGGGCAAAACTTCGACGAAGCTTGCTGTTGCGGCTGTTCTATTGAGGGAGAACCGCGTTCGGGTTTCGTCAGGAAATTTAAACAGCGAGCTCGGCGTAGCGCTCACGATTTTAGGCGACTGGAGCGAAGGCGAGTTGAGTTTGGTAAGCCGCAACCAACCGGTGGGTACGGCAAAAATCCGAAAATTATTTTTCTGGCTGAAAGTCATTTTCAGTTCCATGTGGCGTGTCATCGTGAAATCAAAAAAATATCCGGACATTTTGGTTTTGGAATATGGCGCGGACAAGCCGGGCGACATCAAATATCTCCTGAAGCTTGCGCGGCCGACGATCGGTGTCATCACGGCCGTCGGCGACATTCCGGTGCACGTGGAATTCTACGCGGGGCCGGATGACGTGGCGCGCGAAAAGGGACGGCTCATCGAATCGCTCAACTCGACCGGCTTTGCGGTCTTGAATTACGACGACGAGACAGTTTTGAATTTGAAGGACCGCACCCGCGCGCGCGTCATGACCTACGGCTTCGCGCAGGGCGCGGATTTGCGAATCGTCCGGTTTGAGAACCGGATTTCCCCAGCGACCAGCGACCAGCCGCCAGCCGCCAGTTCCGGCATCTCCTTCAAGCTCGAATACGGCGGCAGCTTCGTGCCGGTGCGGATTGACGGCGTCCTTGGCCACGTGCACGCGTATGCCGCCGCCGCCGCCGCCGCGATCGGATTGATTTTTGGCATGAATCTCGTTAAGATTTCCGAGGCGCTTGCGGACTACCGGTCCGCGCCGTCGCGGACGCAGCTCGTGCCTGGCGTGAAGAGAACGCTCGTGATCGACGATTGCTACAATGCGAGTCCGCTTTCGATGCATGCCGCGCTTGACATTCTGAAGGATGCCCGGGGTCGGCGCAAAATCGCGGTTTTGGGCGATATGCTTGAGATCGGCAAGTATTCGATCGAGGCACACGAGCGGGTGGGGCGTCTCGCCGCCGGCTCGGCGGACATCCTCGTCACGGTCGGCCCACGGGCGAAGTTCATCGCTGAAGCCGCGAAGGAAGCCGGCATGAAGCGCAGCGCCATTTTATCTTTCGACATCGCAGACGAGGCCGCGAAGCCGGTGGAGAAATTAATGAAGGAAGGCGACCTCGTGCTCGTGAAGGGCTCGCACGCGATGCAGCTTGAGAAGGTGGTGGAGGAGATAAGGGAACAAGAGTACGCGACGAGTGAAGTATAATTTTCAAGTAGCAATTTTCAATTTCCAGTCAATTTTCAATGGGCCAATGTTTCAATTGAAAATTGAAAACTGGAAATTGAAAATTTTTCCAGAAGGCCTCATCGTCTAATGGTCAGGACAGTTGGTTCTCATCCAACAAATAGGGGTTCGATTCCCCTTGAGGCT
>CAVUWW010000053.1:0-7941 GCA_963745135.1 uncultured bacterium
GCTACGGCGCGGGATTAAGAAAAACGAAGGGAACCTTCTTTGGGACTTGAAGGTCCCTTTCGTTTTTCTTTGCGCCGTAGCCTAGAGGGGAATCGGATAGTGGAAGGGAGCCAGGGAACCGCGTTCGGTTCCCCGTGTCGGAGAGCCCGGAGAACCGAGGGTTCTCCGAAAATTTGCTTCAGCAAATTTTGTTCGTTTCTCCTTGGGGCTAAGATTTGAAATAAAAAAAACTCGGCGCGGAGCTTGATTTTTTAACGCAATAAAAAATCCGCCGGGAGGAACTGGGTTCCGCCGGCGGAAGGATGAATTACGGACGATTTCTCCGGAGCAGCTGCCACGGCGTCGGCGCCGTGGAGGATTTTTGGAGATCGTAGTGAAGATTGGGAAACCGGTCCACCACGTAGGGGCGGGAATTGTCGTGGAACAGGATCGCCACGCGAATTTTTCCGTCCCTTTGATTGCGGAGGGAATCGAGCGTGCCGGCGTCCTTGCGGGTTTTCAAGAAAGCGAGCGCTCCCGCGTAGGCCAATCCGCTGCTCACGCCCGGCGCGAGTCCCATGAACCATTGGAACGAAAGCGCCGAAAGGTACGCGATGTCCTTTTCGACCTCAATGCGCTCGTCAATCGCCCCCCGCCACGGCAACGAAATTTCTTTCATGCCGGCGAGGTCGCGCACGCCGGGGGCTTCCACGCCGGGAGCGCACATGGCTCCGACAATCGTGACGTTTTCCCGCCCTAGCCGTTTCCGGAGGCATTCGCTGAATCCGCAGATCGTGCCGCCGGTGCCGACCGGACAGACGAAAACATTCAGCTCGGACAATTGTTTGAGCAGGCGCGGCGCGGCCCAGTCGCGGTAGAGGTCGCAGTTTGCGGGGTTGGCATATTGGTCGAGATTCAATACGCCGTTGTTTGCTTTCCATCCGCCGTCCGGCTTCCATCCGCCGCCGCCGAGCTTCCTCGCCGTGGCGATCGGGCTTAATCCTTCCTCCGGCGGGATGATGTGCGCCCCGGCGAAAAAGGGAGGCATTTTCTTGCCCAACGGGACATCCTCCTTCATGACAAGATTCACATGGGGGATATTGAATGGATCTGCAAGCGCCAGATTTGCGAGCGCAAAGCCGAAAGCGCCGGAAGTTGCCTCAATGAAATCGTGCACGCCGACGAGCATGCCTCGTTTTGCGGCATCCCGAAGCAGTCCGAGCGCCGCCAGGAATTTCATGGTGTCGTACGGGAGGTGGTATCCGAGAACGGCGTGCATTTCAACGCCGTCTTTTATAAAAGGATTCAGCTCTTCGTGGCAGACCGGGACGACGGGAAGCGGCAGGCGTTCCCAGACGGACAAGTAATAATTTTCTCTCATTTCCTTCAATTTCCTTTCTTCTATTCAGTTGGATGGAACTGGTTTCTTTCTACTCTGAAACGGGGCGAGCGTCAAGCTTTCCTTAAAATGCAAAATGGCGTCATTTCGTCCGATTGGCCGAGAGGGTTGTCGCGGAACGCCTTGCCGATGAATTTTTCGGAAATTGCGCGGGTTGATTTGCCGAGTGAGAATGCGCCGATGTAGTTGGCGTCGAGGACGACGGTTTCGACGCCAAACTTTGTTCTGATTTGCCGCGCCACGCCATCCGGGTCGTGCGGCGCGCGCTTTGCGTAATGCGCGTATTCCAAAATTGAGAACGACATCGGGCAGTCCACGGATTTTGCGCGCTTGCCGCAGAGCCAGTAGAAAGCGCCCTTGATGCCGAGCGGGCGCGTGATGGCGGAAACAACGGCGGCGAAAAGCACGCGCGGGACGCCGGCTTCCTCAATAAAGAGCTGCATCGCCATCGGCGTCCCGTGCCCAAAGCCCTTGAAGTCCTTCGTGCCATAATTATTACGCACCTTGCTTGCCAAAAACCGTGCGATTCTCGTCGGCTTGATGTCGTTGATGTTGATGACGCGCCCTTGCGTCACGGTAACCACTTTCTCGCTCACAAAAAGGATATCGCCGGGTTGTAAATAAGGCGTGGCGTATTTTTTGAGCAGTTCCAGAAGGTTGCTTTTTTCCGTGATGAGCGGCGTTTTGACCGGCAGGCGGACGTAAGCCGTGCCGTCTACGTCGATAGTCAATCTTTTCCCCAGATTTGGCTTGAATGGTTTTTGTTCCATATTTTCAATTTTAGCAGAAATTCCTAAAACCAAAAGTAAAACCCGAAGACGGTCTTCTTTTGGGATTTGAAGACCGTCTTCGGGTTTTATTCGGGCAATTAAATTGAAAACTTGCGCTTTGCCTTTCGCGCTGTAGAATAAAAGGCATGTTGATCCGCGCATGCATGGCGAAAATCCATCGGGCCACGGTGACGGAGGCCGATTTGGACTATGTCGGGTCAATTACGATTGACGAAGATATCGTTGATGCCGCCGGCATGATGTCATTTCAATACGTGAACATCACAAATGTCTCGAATGGCGTCTTTTGGCAGACCTATATCATGCCGGGCAAGCGCGGCAACGGCGACATCTGCCTGAACGGCCCGCCGGCGCGGCATTTCCAGCCGGGCGACAAAGTCATCATCCTTGCCGAGGCGTGGCTCGAACCAAATGAGATGAAGAACCTCGTGCCGGTGGTCGTGTTCGTGGACGAAAAAAATAAAGTGACAAAAATAGAAAAACATAACAATCTGAAGCCGTCTCAAAAATAGTCTGGACCGAAGGCCTTTTCCGAGATAGGTTCCATCACCTTTATGAGGATTCTTGTGGTCGAAGACGATGTCGAGACCGGCGCGGCATTGAAAGTCGGGCTTGAAGCCGAATCGTACGCGGTGGATTTGGAATCTGACGGGCTGAAGGGGCTCTATCGGGCGAAGACGAATGATTATGATTTCGTCATCCTGGACAACATGCTTCCGGGAAAGCATGGTTCCGAGATTTGCAAAGAGCTGCGGTATGGCGGCAAGATGATGCCGATCATGATGCTCACGGTGCAGGATGAGGTTGACCGGAAGGTGGACGTTTTGAACGGCGGCGCGGACGATTACCTCACGAAGCCATATTCCTTGAGCGAGCTTTCCGCGCGGATCCGGGCGGTACTCCGGCGGCCGAAGCGTATCGAGGAAACCAAGCGGCTCGTGGTTGATAATCTGGTGCTGGATACGGCACGATTCACGGCATTTCGGGGAGAAAAAGAAATCTATCTGACCCCGAAAGAGTTTACCCTCCTGGAATATTTGGTGAAAAACCAAGGTCGGGCGGTTTCGCGCGGCGCAATCGTGGAACATGTCTGGGATGCGTCGGGCGACCTGTTTTCGAACACGATTGAGGCGCACATCCGCAGTTTGCGGCGGAAAGTGGATCGGCGCGGCGAACAGAAATTGATCCATACCGTCACCGGAAGGGGATATAAAGTGGACGCGATGCCCAAAAACGCCAAATAAAATGGGCGTTTTTTGGAGAAACCGATTTTCATATTATTTTCATATTTTCTTTATCTAAATTTCATATCGGATCTGTAGAATGAGAATGCGGGCGGTAAATTTGGCAAATGAAGAAATGAGCAGCTCACGCCAATCTCTTTTCCAGAAGGGGATCCATGGGCTTTACGTTTTCTTCCTTGAGCCGAAGTCCGTCGGCGAGGACGGCCGGCGCCGCGAATACATTTTAAACGTCGTGCTCGTCTTATCCGTTGTGATGCTGGCGTTCTTTGACGCGCTCGTCCTCGGCTATTCCCTCGTGGAAAGGGCTGCCTATCACGGGGTGCCGTTTCCTTTGTTTTCGTCCTTCCTGTTATTTTTTGTCTTGCTGCTCGCGTTTTCACGGTGGAAATTTTCTGCCTTGATTTCCTATTTATTGGTGGCCGCTTTGCTCTTGGGCGACGGCTATGCGGCGTACCAGTGGGGCATTGACCTCCATATCGTCGTCTTGAGCTATGCGCTCATCGTGCTGATTGCAAGCATTTTGATCGGCACGTGGTTTGGGTTCCTTATGGCAGGCATCATCATTGCTACCATCATACCGCTCCGGTATCTGCAGCTTTCCGGAGCGATGCCTCCGCAGCCGAGTGCGGACGATGTGGTTGACGCGGTAGTGCTCGCGGCCCTTATTTGCCTTATCACGGTCCTTGCGTGGCTTTGGAACCGCGAGCTTGAGAAATCCCTTTCGCGCGCCCGCAAATCGGAAAGTGAGCTTAAGGAGGAGCGGGACTCCCTTGAGGCCAGGGTTGCGGAGCGCACCCACGAGCTGAAGGATGCGCAGTTCGAGAAGGTGAAGCAGCTTTATCGGTTCGCGGAATTCGGCCAGCTGGCGTCAGGCCTTTTCCATGATCTCCTGAATTTGGTGAACGCGGCATTACTCGCGAACCAGACGGGGATTTCCGCAAAAATGGCTTCAGGAATAAGCCGGCGGGTTGAATGTTTTGCGCAAGCAATCCGAAGGCAGCTCGACCATCAGGATACGCGCGAACTTTTCTCGTTGGAGGAGGGCGTGGAATATGTGATGCAGCTGCTTTCCTGTAGGGCCATAAAAGAACGGGTGAAGATTGTCTTTTGCCAAAAAGAGGACCGCGCACTTGCCTATTTTGGGGACGCTTTCAAGTTTCACCAGATTGTCATAAATTTGGTTTTGAACGCGCTCGAATCTTACGAAGGCATTGTGGGAGGCGTTGAAGGACGGCTGGTTAGGATAGCAATCCGGCAGGAGGGGGATTTCGTGGAGTTGAAAGTCAGCGACTGCGGCTGCGGCATCCCAGAGTCGGTTCGCGCGAAAATATTCGAGCCGTTTTTCACGACAAAGGGCGGCTGCAAGGGGATGGGCATCGGGCTTGCGACAGTGAAAAAGATCGTTGAGCAGGATTTTCAAGGCACGGTTTCAGTGGAGAGCAAAGAGGGAAAAGGTTCGGCGTTCACGGCCGTATTCCCGGCGGAGAAGCGTTGAAGATTCCCTTCGCCGCGCGGTGCGGCGAAGGGAATCTTCACTCATACCGCAATGCCTCAATCGGGCTTTTTCTTGCCGCCTGCCGGGCGGGATAGATGCCGAAGACGAGGCCGGTGCCGGCCGAGACGCCGACGGCGAGCAAAACCGCCGAGATGGGAAACTCGAACGTCCACGACACGGCGAGGATTTTCGCGATGACAAACCAAGCGGCCGTGACCACGGCTCCGCCGACGATGATGCCGATGAGGCCGCCGATGGAGGTGATCATCACGGATTCGATGAGGAATTGCTGGATGATGTCGCCGTCCGTCGCGCCCACGGCTTTCCGCAGGCCGATTTCGCGCGTGCGCTCGATGACGGGGACGAGCATGATGTTCATGATGCCGACGCCGCCGACGATGAGCGAGATGCTGGCGATCGCGGCAAGGAAGAGCGTGAGCACGGAGGTGATGCTGCCGAGCACCAGGCCGATACGAGAACATCGTATCAGCGCCAGGTGCTCGGCAGCATCACCTCCGTACTCACGCTCTTCCTTGCCGCGATCGCCAGCATCTCGCTCATCGTCGGCGGCGTCGGCATCATGAACATCATGCTCGTCTCCGTCATCGAGCGCACGCGCGAAATCGGCCTGCGGAAAGCCGTGGGCGCGACGGACGGCGACATCATCCAGCAGTTCCTCATCGAATCCGTGATGATCACCTCCATCGGCGGCCTCATCGGCATCATCGTCGGCGGAGCCGTGGTCACGGCCGCTTGGTTCGTCATCGCGAAAATCCTCGCCGTGTCGTGGACGTTCGAGTTTCCCATCTCGGCGGTTTTGCTCGCCGTCGGCGTCTCGGCCGGCACCGGCCTCGTCTTCGGCATCTATCCCGCCCGGCAGGCGGCAAGAAAAAGCCCGATTGAGGCATTGCGGTATGAGTGAAGATTCCCTTCGCCGCACCGCGCGGCGAAGGGAATCTTCAACGCTTCTCCGCCGGGAATACGGCCGTGAACGCCGAACCTTTTCCCTCTTCGCTCTCCACTGAAACCGTGCCTTGAAAATCCTGCTCAACGATCTTTTTCACTGTCGCAAGCCCGATGCCCATCCCCTTGCAGCCGCCCTTCGTCGTGAAAAACGGCTCGAATATTTTCGCGCGAACCGACTCTGGGATGCCGCAGCCGCAGTCGCTGACTTTCAACTCCACGAAATCCCCCTCCTGCCGGATTGCTATCCTAACCAGCCGTCCTTCAACGCCTCCCACAATGCCTTCGTAAGATTCGAGCGCGTTCAAAACCAAATTTATGACAATCTGGTGAAACTTGAAAGCGTCCCCAAAATAGGCAAGTGCGCGGTCCTCTTTTTGGCAAAAGACAATCTTCACCCGTTCTTTTATGGCCCTACAGGAAAGCAGCTGCATCACATATTCCACGCCCTCCTCAAACGAGAAAAGTTCGCGCGTACCCTGATGGTCGAGTGCCTTCGGATTGCTTGCGCAAAACATTCGACCCGCCGGCTTATTCCTGAAGCCATTTTCGCGGAAATCCCCGTCTGGTTCGCGAGTAATGCCGCGTTCACCAAATTCAGGAGATCATGGAAAAGGCCTGACGCCAGCTGGCCGATTCACGAACCGATAAGCTCCTTCACCTTCTCGAACTGCAGTTCGGTTGGTAAGCTCCGCAATCCCCCTCACCTGCAAGAGATCCAGTTCCTCCTTAAGCTCACTTTCCTAAAGCGAAAGGGACTTCTCAAGCTCAGCCGTTGCAAAGCCACGCAAGGACCGTGATAAGGCAAATAAGGGCCGCAGACACTCACACGTCAACCACATCGTCCGCACTCGGCTGCGGGAGGGCATCGCTCGGAAAGCTGGGTGCGGACACGGGAGCGGCTGTGATGGTCGCGATGATTCTGATGCCCTCCATCAGGAACCCGAAGACCACGTGCCAATCAAAATGCTTGCAATGAGCACAAGATGAGCGCATAGCTCAAGACGACGATATGGAGGTCAATGCCCCACTGGTACCCCGCGTCACCGTCGCCCAAGAGCAAAGCTGGGCCAGCCAATAAATAGGAAATCAAGGCAGAAAATTTCCCACCGTGAAAACGCGAGCAGCAAGACGGAAAATAACAGGAAGGACGAAAAACAAAGGAAACGGCACCCCGTGATAGGCAGCCTTCCCCGGGGGAAGCCGAGGACGAGCGCGTCAAAGAACACCACATCACAACGGATAAGACGAGCACAACGTTTAAAATGTATTCGCGGCGCCGGCCGTCCCCCTCGCCGACGGACTTCGGCTCAAGGAAAGAAAACGTAAAGCCCGTGGATCCCCTTCTGGAAAAGAGATTGGCGTGAGCTGCTCATTTCTTCATTTGCCAATTTTCACCGCCCGCGTCTCATTATTCTACAGAATCCGATATGGAAAATTTGAGATAAAGAAAATATGAAAATAATCTGAAAATCGGTTCTCCAAAAAACGCCCATTTTATTTGGCGTTTTTGGGGCATCGCGTCCACTTTATATCCCCTTCCGGTGACGGGTGCTGAATACGATTTCTCGTTGCGCCGCGCCAATGGGCTTTTCCGCCGCAAACTGCGGATGTGCGCCTCAATCGTGTTCGAAAACAGGTCGCCCGACGCAGTCCCGGACAGTGTCCACGAGATTGCGCCGCGCGAAACCGCCCGACCTTGGTTTTTCACCAAATATTCCAGGAGGGTGGACTCTTATTTCGGGGTCGGATCAGATTTCTTTTTCTCCCCGAAATGCCGTGAATCGTGCCGTATCCAGCACCAGATTATCAACCACGAGCCGCTTGGTTTCCTCGATACGCTTCGGCCGCCGGAGTACAGCCGGGATACCGCGCCGGAAAGCTCGCTCAAGGAGTATGAGCTTTCGTGAGGTAATCGTCCGCGCCGCCGTTCAAAACGTCCACCTCTGACAGCTCATGTCCAGACGTGAGCATCATAATCGGCATGGTCAACCCAGCCCATACCGCAGCTCTTTGCAAATCTGGGACCATCTTTTCCGGAACATATTGTGCCAGGATGACGAAATCATA
>CAVUWW010000054.1:0-4466 GCA_963745135.1 uncultured bacterium
AACGTCAGGAACTGGCGCCCGGCTTCGATGCGCTCCGGCGTCTTGAAGAAGACCGCCGCAACGCGGCAGAACAGGCGGTCCAGCACGCGTGATATTTTGGAAATGCAGCCATTGGTTCGCAAAGCTACTTTCGCCGTGGCATCTTCCTTGAAAGGTGCTGCCGGACGAAGTGAGGAGGGGAAGATGTTTCAATAATCAGGAACGGTTCATTAGAACGGGTGCGCACTCTCGCGGGGGCGAACCGAAACTCGCTAAAGTCGAAAAAACGTTGAAAAATCCTCATTTTTATCTCCAAGCCCGGCCTTGAGGCAACTATTTTACCATCCTGAATAGTATATTACATAGGCACAGATTAACGCGAGCGGAACGTTCCCCGACCCCATAATTTTCCGTCCTCAACGCCGAGTTCGGCGCCAAACGGAAATCCGGGCAGCCAATCCAATCCTGGATTCTTCGGCTCGATCGTTGATTTCTTCAGAAACATTTTCGGTTTATTCAAGCTCTGAAGAATGTGGCTTGCTGCAAACGCCAAGAGAGGCGATGGAACTCGCCGCATAGCAAAGGTCGCAAATTTTCATAAAAAATCCATGGAAGACCAAATGAAGAACCAGGCGGACGGCAAGCATCCCGAAGGATGCAAATGTTGGGCGTGCCAGGGGAAGGCGGGCGGCGGATGGTACTCGCAGAGGCATAGCGGCTGGTACCACCTGGTCCGCTGGATACTCGGCATCGCGGTCATCGTAATCGTGTTCATGTTCGGCATGATGATCGGCCAACTCAAGGGCGAGCTCGCGGGTTCCGGCCGCCGGATGATGCGTGCGCCGTACTCCGGGGGCTACGGCCGCGCCTATCCGATGGTGCAGGGCGGGCAGGGCGCGGCGGGCGTCCGGCCGCAGGCCGCCCCGTCAGCTCCGTCAACGCAGTCGAGCCAATAAAACTGGCTGATCGCCATATTCAGAGAAAGAAAAGCCGCCGATCAATTTCGGCGGTTTTCCTTTTGCCAACGGGCCGCGGGATTCCCGCGAAACATGCCGCATTGCCGGCCGTTATTTTTTATAGAGGCACGGCTTGCCCGCTCGGGACGCAAACCATGGGTGGCTGTTGGCCAGCCATTATCGGGCCGGGCCGCATGCACGAATAACCGGCGGGGCAACCGCTGCCATTTTTGCAGGTCAGCATGCCGTTGTAATGGGTCGCGGTCGGCGGTGCGGTATTTGCGGTTCCGTTTTCCGAGGTCCGACTGGTGCTTGCCGCGGTGTTGGATGTCGGTGTTAATTGCAGGGTAATTGGGGGCAGCGCGGAATAATCTTTAGCCTGCTGGTATAGGGAGCCAAGTTTGAATCCGACGAAAAACGTCGCCCCAAAAACCAATATCGCGAGCACCTTTGAATACCACGTCACTCTGTTCCATTCAATGTTCATTGTATTGATATTATGCTTTTCTTCGGCCTTGCCTAATCAACGTATCGCATCTCGCGCCATTTTCCAAGCTCTGAAACCTCTGCGCGGCAGCGTCGCGTCCAGGGGGTTCGACTTATCCAATATCGCTCGAACCGAGAAAAAGGTAAAGCGGGATGAACATCAGGTTGAACAGCGTGCAGTTGGCGGTGATGGCAGCCGTGAACGGGACGTATTGGTTCACAACCGCCGCGATGAATATGGCGGAGTAAATGCCGAGCAGCGCGTTCCAGAACCATTTCGCGTTGATCATGGCTCCCGCGAAATACAGCACTGCGGCGGTAATCACCCAAAAGGGATGGATGAAGGAATGCCAGTTGATGATGGTCGCGCCGCCGACCGTCAGGAACTTCATCGCGTCAAAAACCACGAGCAAAGACAATGCCGCGACAAAGATTTTCAGCCTCTTTTTGTGCTTGGGATTTCGGATGGCGCGATTCTTTTAAGTTACTGCCCGTTGCCGCTTTTCACAACTTCTACCTCCATGCTCTGCGGGCTCACCTGCACGAGCGAGAAATTAATGGGCTTGTCCACTTCGTCCGGGCTCATCGTCACGGTCTCCCAGCCGGCGCCGGAGATTGATTTGAGGTCGAGCGACACGTCGAGCGACTGCGGATTCAGCGATTCGAAATCGATTGCCTGGCCATGGAGCGTGAGCACGACGTCGCGCGGCACCACGTCCTCGACGACGTATCCATGGGGGACGTTTTGGAATTCGAGCGGCACGGTGAAGTCCCGCTGGGTCAGCGCAAAGTCGGGCGAAAAAATGATCCACATCACGCCCGCGATGCCGAACGAGATGACAAAAAGGACGGCGTTGCTGCGAAGCCAATCCAAAACATAAGCGCGGTTGCCGTTTCCGGGCGTCGTAGCGCTTGAAAAGACAAAGAGCTTTTGGTAGACCGCGTGCTCGTCCGCGCAATGTTCCCATCTGCCTCCGCGCGCAATTTCAATGCTTCCCGTCTCGCCCGAGACCACGATGACGAACGCATCGGAGTGTTCCGAAAGCCCGAGCGCGGCGCGATGCCGCAAGCCGCCGAATTTTCCGGTAGTGTCAGCATGTTCCGCAAGCGGCAGATGGACGCCGAACCGCTGGACCTGGTTGTCAATGATGATTACCGCGCCGTCATGCCCCGGCGTCTCCTCGCTGAAGATGCTCAAGAGCAATTCCTCCGAAACGTCCCCGCCGAGCGACACGCCCCGCTCAAAGTGCCGCGAGATCGATTCCTTGCCCGGGAAGACGATGAGCGCGCCGATTTTCCGCTTTGAAAGCATGGCTACCGCGTTGCTCACGATCCTGATGGTTGACTCGGCTGGAGGCACAGGGCGTTGAAAACTGAAAAAACCGACGAACGAGAACAGCCGGCGCAGCTCCCGCTGGAAAATGATGGCGACGATGATCACCAAAAATCCGAAGAACGACTGCAGCACGAGATGCGTGAGCGGCAGGTTGAACGCCGTCGAGATGCCGTAGAGCGCCGCCAGGGCGACGATGCCGATTGCGACGGAAAGCGACCGCGTCTCGAAGAGCAACCGCAGGGCGATATAGACCAAGACCGCGATGACAACGACGTCAATCCAATTGGCGGCCGCAAGGGAAGAAATGATGTTCATTGTACCTGTTGATTGTCCGGCGGAATCTTGGTTGTGTCAATTCCGGAAGTGCCATCTTTGTTGATGATGAAAGTAAAGCCGAACGGATCCGGCGGCACGCTCGGGATGATCCCCTTTTGGACCAGCGCATCGGTCGAGGTCGGATACGCGCCGAATTTCTGCTTGTACGCGCCCGCCGCCGCCTGAAGGTAGTCAAGGATATCGAGCCGGTCGATCTGCGCCTGCGCACGCTCTTTCTCCGTTGGGTCATTCGTGGAGTCGCGGATGGTTGCCCATAATTCCTCTACCTTTGCGCGCTCATTCGAACCAATGCCGAAGTTCAGCGCGAACCGCCGCGCGAAATCCGGAATGCCGGGCGTCCGCGCTGCGATATCAAAATATTTCAGCGCGTCCTCGCCGTCCTTCAGGTCAAGGAAATAATCGATCGCCATATAGTACGGGATGCGCCAGTCCGGGTCGGCGTTCGCGATCCCCGCCTGGCCGATTACCGTCGCGTCATTTAAGGCGCCGGGGTACACCGCTATCGCCGGCAAGGTGAGAACTGAGAACGCGTACGGATAGCTCAACTTCGGATCAACGGCGTTCACGAAGCGCTCGTCTTGCAGGTATTCAGTTTTGCCGTTAAAGAAATCCAGAATCTCCGGCATCGTGCTGACCCAGAGGAACGACCCGGCAGTCGAATCGAAACCCATGTCGAACATGTGAATGAAGGTTGGCGAAAATGATGATGGCAGCGCAACAGTGGAAATTTTCGCCACGTCGTAGCCGTACTGCGAAAGGATGATGGCAAGGAAAAGCAGCGCGAGGACGAGTTGTGCGGCCAAAACTATTGAGTTGGAATCTTGCTGGATGCATTACTGCCTCTTGATTTTTTTATTTTCTTCATCGCCGGTACTGGCAAACCCAATTTATAAAGTGGCAAATACTGGAAATAATATTGGCATCCGACGGAGATAATGTAATCGAGCGCATCCTTGTATTCCGGTTTCCTGAACCAATCGTCCAAAATATAGATGTACTCCACTTCGATGTTGAGTGGTGCCATCAGCTTCTTGTACTGCTTCTTTTTGAAATCGCACGTTTGCAACTTTTCATCTACCGATCCCCCACCTTCCTGATGCTTCATTTCAATGACGAAAAGAGTGTTGTTATGGATGACATAAACGGCCTCGTCAGGAAGTAACCCGCCTCGAAAGATACTTTTTATAGTCTATGCCCTCGGATTTGAGAAGATATATAGTCCGTATTTCCTATAACTTCTTGCAACTTCTTTCCCTATAAAATAAATAATATTTCCTTCACGGAATAGCCCGGAAAATTTTTGATGAGCAAAAAATATCCCGCCCTCTTTCGAACTTGATGCCCGTGATGGTGTTGCCACCGCCTTTGCCGCC
>CAVUWW010000055.1:0-4354 GCA_963745135.1 uncultured bacterium
GATCTTCGGCGACGTACGCCTGCACGCCGAGGTAGCGCTCCAAAAATTCAGGCATATGGTGGAGCTGGGCGCTGCCTCCGGAGAGGATGATCCCCTTTTCCATGATATCGGCGACGAGCTCGGGCGGCGTCTCGTTGAAGACCTGCTGGACTGACGCGGCGATATCGACGAGCAGCGGGTTCAGCGCCTCCGCAATCTCATTGGAATTCAGCGTGATGTCCTTCGGCAAGCCGGTCATGAGGTCGCGCCCGCGCACACGCGATTCCATCTTGTCTTTGATCGGCATCGCGGAGCCGATCTCGATCTTCACGCGCTCCGCCGTCTGCTCGCCGATCGCAAGCGAATATTTCTTCTTCACGTAGTCCATGATCGCCTGATCAAATTTGTTGCCGGCCGTGCGCAAGCTGTTCCACGAAACGATGTTCCCCAAAGCGATGACCGCCTGTTCCGATGTGCCGCCGCCGACATTCACGATCATGTTCCCCGACCGCGCGTTGATCGGAATCCCGGCGCCAAGCGCCGCGAGAATCGGCTCGCGCACGATGAACACATTTCCCGCACCTGCCTCGCGCGCCGCATTCATCACCGCGCGCCGCTCGGTCTGCGTGATACCCGCCGGCACCGAGATTACGACATCCGGCTTCCGCAACCGCAGCCAGCCCGATGCCTTCGAGATGAAGTACGTGAGCATCGCCTTCGTGATGTAATAGTCCGCGATGACGCCGTCCTTCAGCGGCCGGTACGCGACAATCTCGCGCGGCGTGCGGCCGATCATCTCCTTCGCCTCGGCGCCAACGGCAAGCACGGTGTTCTCCGGCCGCGTCAAAGCCACAATCGTCGGCTCGTTGATGATGAACCCCTTGCCGGGCACGAAAACCACGGTGTTCGCCGTGCCGAGGTCAATGCCGATTTTTTTGGTGAACATGGGATCAAGTGTCAAGCGCCAAGTGTCAGGATTTCGGTGTCAGATATCAGGTATCAAACGTCAGGATTCTTCAACCTGATACCTGACACGTGACACTTGATACGAAACCCCTGATACCTGATACCTGACGCATAATGCCCACTCATTGAAGCGCAAAAAAGGAGGAAAGTCAAAAAAAATAACCGCTTCCGGCATCCTCGGATTTACGCCAGAAACCGCTCGAATATTTCCTTCAGCGCCTCCGGCCGCGCGCGGCCCTTCAGTTTGCCCATCGCCTTGCCGATGAGAAATTGCAAGCTGGCGGTCTTGCCCTTTTTGTAATCCTCGACGGCGGCTTCGTTTTCTGCAATGACCGCGACGACAACCGCTTCAATCTCGTCCGCGTTTGAAGTCACGCCGATATTTTCGCTTTTCATTATTTCCTCCGGGTCGGCGCCGGTCTCGAACATCTTCGCGAGCATATCCTTCGCCTGGCGAGTGGTGATTTTTTCGCCGCTGAGCAATGCCACCAAATACGCCAAGTGTTCCGGCATGATTTTCAAGTCGGCGAAAGTCGTCCCACTGAGGTTCATCAAACCGCGCAGGTCGGAAGTGAGGAAGTTGAAAATCGGAAGGTTCCCTTCGGGGCGAATGGAACCTTCCGACCCCTCCCCCAACTCCGAAACCGCTTCCTCGAAAAAGCCCGCCGCTCCGGGGTCGCCGACGAGGATTTCCGTTTGCTTCCCGTCCAATCCAAATTCTTTCTTGAACCGCTCCCGCTTTTGCGCCGGCAATTCCGGCAGCGAATCCCTTAATGCCTCGATGCCGAATTCCTTCGTTTCGAACGGCGGCAGATCCGGCTCCGGAAAATAGCGGTAATCATGCGCGTCTTCCTTCGAACGCTGCGACACCGTTTTTTGTTTTGCCTCGTTCCAGCCGCGCGTCTCCTGGGAAATTTTTTCACCTGCCCGCAAAGCTTCTTCCTGCCGTTTCAATTCGTATTCCACCGCATCACGAACCGCCTTAAACGAATTGATGTTTTTCAATTCTGTTTTCGTTCCCAATTGCCAATTGCCATTTGCCATTTGCGCCAAGCTCACATTGGCTTCTATGCGCATCTCGCCCTTCTCCATGTTCGCCTCCGAAACGCCGAGGTAACGGAAGATCAATTGCAGTTCCCGGGCAAAATCGGCAACCTGATCGGCGCTGCGGAAATCCGGCTCCGTGACTAATTCCATAAGAGGAATCCCTGCGCGGTTGAAATCGACTAAGCTGGCTGCTGGCTGCTGGCTGCTGGCTGCTGGCGCGTGCGCCAGCGTTCCCGTGTCCTCCTCTAAATGCACCCGTCGGATCCGCACGCCCAAGAGTTCCCCGCCCGTGACGAGCGGCTGGTCGTACTGAGAAATCTGGTACCCCTTCGGCAAATCCGGATAAAAATAATTTTTTCGGTCGAATTTCGTGACTTCATTGATCTTCCCGCCGAGCGCGAGACCGACTTTAATCACGTACTCCACCGCCTGCCGATTAATGACGGGCAAAGTCCCCGGATGCGCCAAACATACCGGGCAAACGTTCACATTCGGATGTTTCTCATCCGGGTCGTTCAAAGAGTCGCAGAACATCTTCGTCCGCGTCTTCAACTCGGCGTGTACCTCAAGACCGATGGTCGGCTGGTAGTCCATAATAAAGACATTTTATAATGAATTTCTCTTTCTGTCATCCCGGGCTTGACCCGGGATCCAGAGTGGTAAATTCCCAATTCCCGATATCCCTTTTCGGGAATACGTCGATAAACTTAAAAAATCCTAGATAGGTTCCTCAAAATCGTTCGAACATCGTTGCATGCACCCCTGCGCGAAGATGACGGAATAAAATGACATTCTTACTTTTCGGGGAATCCGCAGGAGTGCCCTGCTTGGTATCGCCGGCGGGGACGGAAAAACGATGGCGGTCTTCTTTTCGGATTTTGAAGACCGCCATCGTTTTTCCGTCCCCGTTGCGATCGGGCACTCCGAGGATTGACCCTCATCCCGAAAATAATCCAGCCCGCGTTGCGAGATAATTTGCGCGAGTGCTAGGCGCGCTAGGCGCGGCTTCGGAGACAATAGCCATGCTATGGCTCCGAAGCCGGAACGACACAATCGCGCAAATTATCCGCAACCCTTTGGGATCCCGGCCAATTGCCGCAAGGGCGTTGTTGCTTCAAATCCTGTGTACGTCCAGTACGCCGGATTCTTGCGCCTAGCCCTTGCGGCAATTGGCCGGGATCGCAGGCGAATTATTTTCGGGATGGGGGTCTTGCGCGCGCCGCCGCCGGAGCGGCGCGACGCGACGCAACCCCGAAAGGCAAGAATGTCGTTTTATTCCGTCACTTCAATCCCCATATTACGGGCGGTTCCACGGATTATCTTTTCGGCTGCTTCGAGGTCGTTCGCATTGAGGTCGGGCATTTTCTTTTCAGCTATCGCGCGGATGTCGGCTTTGCTCACTTTGCCCACTTTTTCCTTGAGCGGATCTTTCGAACCCTTCTCAATGCCAGCAGCTTTTTTGAGCAACGCCGAGGCCGGCGGGGTTTTCAGGATGAACGAAAAACCGCGATCTTCGAAAATCGTGATTTCCGCAGGAACGACATCGCCCTTCATATCCTTCGTGGCTTGTCATTGAACTGCTTGCAGAACTCCTGGATATTGATGCCCTGCGGACCGAGTGCGGTACCGACCGGCGGCGCAGGGTTGGCCCCGCCGGCGGGAAGCTGGAGTTTTAGATGTTTTTACTTTCTTTGCCATGAGTGAAATAGTACAAGATATCGCATTTTAAATCAAGGGATGATGGATGTGTGAAACGCATCTGCCCTCCCTGCTTTAAAATGGAATATCCTCTGGCTTTATTTCATCCTCCTCAAGATTGATTACCGGGATCTCATCCAATGATGGAACGGCATCCTTATCGCCGCCATCCTGAGCGGGTGACGAAACCGATGCAGCGCTGGAGCCGAAACTCCTGCCACCTGTCCCTGCCCTCGCCCACTGCGTTTGCCGCACGGCGGACCGAGTTGCATACGTTCGCCATAATTTCCGTCGTCTTCCGCTGCTGGCCTTGCTTGTCGGTCCAACTTCGCGTCTGCAGACGACCCTCGATGAGAACCATCGCGCCTTTCACGAGAAATTGGCTCGCAATCTCCGCCGTCCTGCCCCACATCACAACGTTGTGGAATTCCGTGGACTCCTGCTTCTGGTTGTTCTTGTCCATCCACGTGCGGTTTGTCGCCACGCCAATCGAAGTGACGGACTGCCCGGTCTGCGTGGTCCGCAATTGCGGATCCGCAGTGACTCTGCCGACGATAATGGCTTTGTTGTAATCCATGGGTTTTTACGAAATTACGAATGATTTACGAAAATACGAATAAGATGTACCACCCCGAACATTTGTATTTTAGCATTATATTCGCGA